>CALGSR010000353.1 GCA_937902115.1 uncultured Bacillus sp.
GCCTTATTTTTATGACTAAAAAGGGTAATGAGGATCAAAATGAAAATCGAGGTTCCCCCTACCAATGCCGTCGCACTCCCCCCTGTTAAATCAAGCTGGACCATGACCACTACATCAAGGACAAACAATAGAGGAACGAGAATGGCAAACAGCCGCTTTTGTCTCGTGGTCAGGAGCTTTGCCTGCACCGTTTCCTCCTGCGCCTCGGCTGTTGTCCGGGCCGTATCCATTTTCAAACGTCCTGATTTCAGATCTTTTTTTATAAAAAGAAAGGCAGTGATTGTCGTGACGACGCCCATGACAATCACGAGTGGAATGCTGGCGTTGATCACATCCTGCACGGGAAGTCCGGCGGCGTCCGCCGTCAGCTTGGGAGCGGCCTGAATGATGAAATCACCGGAGAGGGCAATACCGTGGCCGAACAAGTTCATCGACATTGCAACAGCAAGAGCCGGCAGACCAACACGGATTCTTTTCATAAAGGAGTGCGGGTGTACCAATGGGGCAGCGATATTTTTTATTTTGAGGTGAGAAGATGCTTGTCGAAAGAATTGAAATGAATATTGACGATCTGAAAAAAGAAGAACTCATCCGCCGTCATATTGAAAAAGTTTACCTTGAAAGTGATCATCTTGTAAAGCGGATTCAAAGAGTTAAAACCGATCACGGCAGAGAAATTGGCATCCGCTTAAAAGAGATGCGCGACTTGAGCGCTGGCGATGTATTGTATATGGATGAAAAAAATATGATTGTGATTGATGTCCTCGCGGATGATTTAATAGTGATTAGCCCAAGAACCCTTCTGGAAATGGGGACGATTGCTCATCAATTAGGAAATCGCCATCTTCCCGCACAATTTGAAGAGGATGTGATGATGGTTCAATACGATTACCTTGTTGAAGAACTATTAAAGGAATTAAATATTCCTTACAAGAGAGAAAAACGGAAAGTAAAACAGGCGTTTCGCCATATTGGTCATAGCCATGGATAACAATATCCTCGCCTTATTTCAGCTCTGTGATTCAAACCTGCCAACAGGTGCGTTCAGCCATTCCTATGGACTTGAAAATTATATTCAAGAAGAAATGGTGCACAATCAAGATACATTTTTTCATTGGCTTCGCATTTTTATTCAGGAACAGCTTATCTATTCAGATGGGCTCGCAAGTCTACTTGTTTATCAGGCATTGGAAGAAGAAGATTTTGCAAAAGTATGGAAGATGGATCGCTTATTAACGGTGCAAAATTTGCCGCGTGAAACGAGAGAAGGTACGCAAAGAATGGGTGAGCGGATGGTACACCTTGTTCAATCTTTATACGAAGTTCCTGTATTATCGATTTACCAAAAAAGGATTGAAGCTAAGCAATCGTTTGGTCACCCTGCGCTTGTTTTTACGTTTGTCTCGCGCCATCTTGCTGTATCCAAATCGACAACCGTTTTATTTTACTTATATTCAGTTGTCTCCAGCCTTGTACAAAACGCAGTGCGCGGAATTCCTTTAGGGCAGACAGCTGGACAAAAAATTCTTAGAGATGTACAGCCTGTTTTATTAGAAGCAGTGAAAAAAATTGAACAATTGGATGAAGCAGATTTTGGAATTGTTTCACCTGGTATCGAGTTGTCACAAATGAGGCATGAGCGAGTCAATATTCGAATTTTTATGTCATAACACACAATTATGTGCAAATGCTTTCAACTCAGTATGAAATGTCGTGCAGCCTGATGCTCTGCGCTTGGTTCTTTACTGGCATAAAGAAAGGCTTGTTCATGCTGACTGCCCGACATTCTATGTTTAACTCAGTTAAGAAAGGAAGGATTATTTTATGGAACCAATTAGAATCGGTGTCGGCGGACCTGTGGGCGCAGGCAAAACGCTGCTAGTGGAAAAATTAACACGTCATTTAAATGATGATATTAGTATGGCAGTCGTCACAAATGATATCTATACGAAAGAAGATGCTAAATTCCTCATGCAAAATGGGGTCCTGCCCGCTGATCGAATTATTGGCGTCGAAACAGGAGGATGTCCACACACGGCCATTCGTGAAGATGCCTCGATGAATTTTGCGGCCATCCATGAATTAAAGGATAAGCATCCAGATATCGAGTTAATTTTTGTTGAAAGTGGCGGTGATAATCTCGCTGCTACGTTCAGCCCCGAATTAGTTGATTTCTCTATCTATATTATCGATGTGGCACAGGGTGAAAAGATTCCGCGTAAAGGCGGACAAGGAATGATTAAATCCGATTTATTTATTATTAATAAAATCGATTTAGCACCACATGTCGGGGCCAGTCTTGAAGTAATGGAATCAGATACAAAAGGATTTCGCGGCGACAAACCATTTGTCTTTACAAATTTAAAGAATAATACAGGATTGGACAATGTCGTTGATTGGTTAAAAGAAAATGCCTTATTAAAAGGATTGGCGTAGCATGACGAACTTGACAGGTGTTTTACATTTAAACGTTGAAGAAAGAAAAGGAAAAACGGTGGCAAAAAATGTGTATTTTCAGGGTGCATTAAAAGTGATGCGCCCTGTTTACCATGATGATTCAGGCCAAGTTTGTTATTATTTATTAAATCCTGGCGGCGGATATTTAGATGGTGACCGCTATCAAATGAAAGTCGAAGTCGGCGAACAAGCCAAATTGACTTTAACAACCCAAGGTGCCACAAAAATTTATAAAACACCGAAAAATTATGTCAGCCAGGAGTCAGAAATTATCCTAAAAGCAGGAAGTATCCTTGAATATATGCCAGATCCGTTAATCGCTTACCAAAATGCCCATTATAAGCAAAAAAATGTCTTTCGCATGGATCAATCGGCTGCGCTTCTTTACTCAGATATCATCACTCCAGGCTGGTCACCTGATGGAGAGCATTTCAGTTATAAAACCATCCAATTATTAAATGAAATTTATATCGATGATAAATTAGTGGTTTTTGATCACCTTAATCTAAATCCCTCTACACAAAATATACGTGGATTAGGGTTTATGGAGGGATTTACCCATTTCGGATCAATGATCGCAGTCGCGGGTCAAGCAGATAGTTCCCTACTGGACCGGTTATATTCCATCGTTGAAACGAATACACATGATTATAAAGTTGGACTGTCCGCTTTACCTGTCCCCGGATTTACAATCCGGATGTTTGCCCATTCTACACAAGTAATTGAAGGGTTTTTTTCGAACATTCATCAGACCATCAGCCAAGAATGGTTTCAGACAAAACCTTGTTTCTTAAGAAAATATTGAAGATGTTTCAGCCCGGAAAACTTAATGACTGGTAAGTAAGTGGACACGTTCCTTGGGGAGGAGAAAAAATGGATGTTACGTTACTTTCAATTTTGGCATTAGGTTTTATTTTGGGAATCAGACATGCAATCGAACCGGATCATGTGATTGCTGTTTCTACTATTGCAAGTCAAAGTAAAAAGATTTGGCAAGCATCTCTTGCCGGTGTTTTTTGGGGAATAGGTCATACGGCAACCTTATTTTTTATTGGACTTGTGCTGATTTTGCTAAAAAATGATATTCCTGAAAAATGGTCGCTGACATTAGAATTTTTAGTAGGAATCATGCTCGTATACTTAGGTGTAGCCAGTATATTATCGATTATAATAAAACGCACACAACCTCATCAAGAAGCTCCATACCTTGCATCTTCAAAGAGAGCAACTTACTATAAATCCTTATTTATCGGTTTTGTTCATGGTCTTGCAGGTAGTGCGGCAATGGTCATTCTTACGATGAGCACCGTTCAGTCTGCATGGGAAGGCGCACTATATATAGTCGTTTTTGGATTAGGAACGATAATGGGGATGTTGATTTTTACGACAATCATTGGACTTCCCTTTATATTTAGTATGAAAAGATTGGTAACGAGCAAGGCACTCATTTTTACTACAGGAGTGGTAAGTACCGTATTTGGATTCTACTATATGTATAATTTAGGTTTTAATGATGGTTTATTCAGCCTTTGGATCTAATTTGCCGAATAGACGCCATGGATCACGGGAATCCTTAAACCGTTAGAAAAAGGAGGTTGGAAATGAGATGATTGAAAACTTTGAGGTAAATCACCTTTTCGAGGGGCAAGTACATGAACATCCTCATTTTGCGGTTAGCATAGAAGGTCATGAATATAAAGGAATGGTTCAGGATGGGAAAGTACATTGGTATCATCCCCATCCGCAGCAAAAGCTTGAGGAAGAGCATTTAGATACAATTGAATCAAAAGTTCATGATTTGATGAGTGACCACCTGGAATCTTAAAGAAGAGAAAAGGACGCCATAAAGACTGGCATCCTCTTCTCTTCTTATTTAAAAGGGTTTTTTTTATTACAATTTGGGAAGTACTTTTCTCGCCCCAAGAATCAGCCATGTGCATAAAACAAAAGGCATAGTCAGTGCAGGAAGTCCAAATGGTAAAAGCCAAGTTTGGATGCTTGCTGTGACGGGCACGGTTAGACAAGCTGCGATAATCCCAATGACAAGTCCATGCTGTTCTTTTTCATTAAACACAACGGAAACGGCAATAATGGTTAAAACGGCATTATAACTATAAAGTCCCAAAAAAATCAAAGGATGCTCGCCCCCGAGCCCATAGGCTGTTAGTAAAGCAACAACACTGCCTATGAGCGTATAAACCCCAAATCTCCATCCCGCCCAAAATATTGCAATGAATAGTAAAATCCCTGCTAAAGTATGATCGAGAAAGAAAATTTGGCCGATTCCATTTACCGCTCCCTCAAGCCAATGCTCTTCCCCAGTAATGTCAAGTTCCCAATTTGCCAGACTTTGCGGTACAAGCTCCGGACTAAGCTTAAAAGTAATGAAACGATACGATGTCAGGAGTAAAAACCATGTTAGCGCGATAAAGGGAAATGTTAGGATAGGAATTCCTGATTGACGCATAAAGTACATCATGGCCGCTGTAAATAGAGCTGCGATTGCGGCGCCAAACAAAGCGATAATCCAGCGGTCATCGCCTCTTAAAAATAAAAAAAGAGCCATTCCTGTTAATACAGAGTTATAGCCAAACAACCCTTGACTGACACACTCTGCTTGCGCCCCACCGATTTTCCCTACCAACGTTCCAATCATCGCCGATAGAAAAGCAATGATCCCTAAAGAATAGGAGGCAACGGTGATTGCAGCCAGTATAATAAGCCCAGAAATAGCATTTTCAATCAAAATTACCTGGGATATTCCTTTTAAAGAAGAAGTGATTAACCAACTCACAGAGTTCTTACTCACCATACTACTAATTAAAACCACTCCTTAATTGGGACAGGGGGACGGGTTCATTGTCCCAGTTCATTTTTATCATTAAAAATATAATGAATCAATTACGAAATATTTATCTTATCTACTTTACTGTTGGAGCCTAGTACCGCTCCTCAAGTCCATAAAGAATAAAGCAAATTATGTGAGCGTCATTAATAAAATTCCCCCGTACAGAAAAAGTATTCGAAATGCAGTTGAACGGTCATTTTCAGGTGTTTGCGGAGGCATTAAAGCTTGGCTTCACTTAGAAAAATGTATTCATCCCTGCAAAATATAATGGCAGACCTCCCGCTAGAATGGGATAGGGAACCTTTGTGGAGCTTGTCATTGGTGGTGAATATGCAAATGGGGTTCTGATGTTGTTTTTTATAAATTCAAATTTTTACAAATTTATTAGCGACAACAACTAACCATTGGTTATAGACTAAATTACATAACCAATGGTTAGTTTCTAAATTATGTTATAGAAATAAGTGACTTTGAATAGCGAGTAAAAATCAGGATCGACGATCAGATGAAACAAAACAATCGATATTAATTGCCGCAGGTAAGCTTTTTTCGAAGAAAGGGGATGATGCGGTGACAATAAGGGAAATCGCAAAGGAAGCGGGCTGTTCTCATACAACCATTTATTTATATTTTAAAGATAAGATCACATTGCTTCACCAGCTTTCGATGCCGTCATTACAAGAATTGCAGCAACGATTACAACAAATAACACAAAAGGATACATTACCAGCATTAGACAAACTAAAGAGAATCAGTCGTGAATTCATTCACTTTTGCTTAATTAACTGAAACATGTATTCTATTTTAATCAATACTCAGTCTTCAAGAGGGGATGAAACAGAACCCCAGTTAGAAATCAATAAACTTCAATTGGATATTTTCCGGCTTTTGCACCAGGCACTCAAAGAGTGTCTTTCCATTCCGGATAATGAGCAATTATTGGCCTTTACACGCATTTTTTACTACAACATCAACGGAATCTATTGTACGTATTCCTACCTGCACGAACCGATTGACGTTTTATTAGAAAGATTAACACCAACCTTTGAGCTTGCTGTCGAAACATTGATTTTAGGCTTTCAAGAAAAATTAAAACGAGGGGAGGAAAACGATGAAAGTTAAAAGAATTTCAGAACATATTTGGAGTTTAAGAACATGGGTGATCATTCCCATTCATGTATGGGTTGTTGTTGAGAAAGGCGGAGTCACACTAGTAGATGCCGGGATCCCGCTGATGGCTAAAGGAATCATGGATTTTATTAAAGAACTGGATGCCGATCCATTGCAAAGAGTCTTAATAACGCATGGACATTTCGATCATATTGGTGCTTTAAAGGCCATTTCAGCCGAAACAAGGGTCCCTATATTTGCTCACCAAACAGAAATTCCCTATATGGTAGGGGCTCTCCCCTATCCGCGTCGTAAAAAAGCACAGCCAGTGGTGGCGAAACAGTTCATCCGGCCACTTCCGGAAGATGAACAAGGAAATTTACATTCAGTTGCAGGACTCACCGTTCCTAAAAACATTGACATCAGTGTACAAACACAAATATTCTATGTTGATCCAAGGAAGAAAACTTGGCACGTAAAACGAACAGAGTTTTTTACGAATCGCGTCAGGGAATTACGCCCTGATACCAGAATAAAAACATTCGTACAGGATTAGTCTTTCACCCCATCCAGACTTCAACGTTTTTGTCTCATCACAATCCTTTCATTCTGTGAATGAAAGGACGGTAAAGGATACCGGATAACCGATACTCTGGAAAAGCTGTTAGCTCCGCTGATATAACAGGGAACAATGCCTTTGGAGTACGTGGTCTCTTTCTTCCTTACAGGTTTAGAGAAGCGTTGCTCCAAAGTTTCCTCCGATTAACTGTCTGCTTTTAAAAGCTCAATCTTATCATGGAAGGAATAATTCTTTTTAAAATGATTCGAAATACTTCTCCAATTACTATCATTGGACTTTTTTTTATTAAATTTCTTTGGCCATGTTAAAACTGTGTCATATTTTGGTTTTTCTGTTCTGAAGCGATACCCTCTTCTTGCGATCATACAAGATGCAGAACCATGCGAACTTAATCCGTAACGGGCCATAAATTTCATATGACCGATTTGGCTCGTGTAAGCCGGATTGGCGAACTGTAAATAAACTCCGGCCTTTTTTGCCTTTGTTTCCATCATCCATTTGAAGGTTGAAT
>CALGSR010000354.1 GCA_937902115.1 uncultured Bacillus sp.
CAAAATTCTGTAGGTCTGTGTTTCTTTTAAAAAGGGAATTATGAAATTGATTCAATTGAAAAATAATAACGATGTCTTTTCTCTCCTATCTTAATAAACATTTTTTTGTTAAAATGAATGTTGTCTACAAGGAAGGAGTATTGCTGTGAATAGACTCTCGATTGATATCCGATTAATCACCGGCTTAGTCATCGCACATCTATTGATGTATCTTACTTTTCAAAACAAAGCTATCTTTTGGTATATGTTTACAGCGACTATGCTGCTTTTAATGAGTTATGCTATGTATCATCTAAAAACAGATGATTCATGCTCATTTCTAACCTATAGTTTCTATGGAATTATTTCCGGAATCTTTCTATTCGCTTTATTTTGGTTGGGAAATTTTTTTATCGACTTTTTCCATTTATCAGTTAGGAGTGAAATTTCCAAACTTTATCGGATTTTTTCACCTACACAAATTTGGCACTATATCGTACTCTTCCTATTCGTTATTCCTGCTGAAGAGTTATTTTGGCGCGGATTTGTACAAAACCGCCTAACAGCGACAAAACTAAACATTAAATACAGTGTCATCTTAGCAGCCATTCTTTACGCTTCCGTTCAGCTTTATTCAGGGTATTTCATTCACTTTTTTGCCGCTCTTATTGCCGGTCTGTTTTGGGGCTTTCTTTATGCATGGAAACGAAATGTTCGTGTCATCATCATTTCTCATTTAGTATTTGATCTCTTTCTCTTTATCCTGTTTCCATTTAGATAATGGGTATGAGACTCTCTTGTTTACATGCTTAAAGGTGCAGAATTGCTCTGCACCTATTTTTCTATTTCATTCTCAGGTTTCATCCATAAAAGAACAATAAAGATAATACTTATATAGCCAAATAAAGGATATAAATAGGATAGGAGCCGGCTGTATTCAAACAAACTAATAATATAAGTAACAGCAAAGATTCCACTTACCGTAACCATTTTCGGTATCGAAACATATCGCTTTATTTGTTTTTCCAAGCCAAAAACATTCCCTATAACAGATGTGAAAATTTCTCCATAAATAATGAGAATAAAAATCCAATATAATCCTGATGCCAGGTTTTTCATGATGACTGCCATAGGGATCTCATAAGTTGTAAAATCCGGCAGCATAATCAGCGTAAAATGACCGGCGATCAAAATTAAAGTTAATGCCGTACCACCAATAATTCCTCCCATTTTAATGGTTCGTTCATCTTTGACCTCTGATGCCACCGGAACGAGGACAGCTTGAGCAAGGGACAAATTAAAGGCTGTATAGGAAAAAGGAGCCGCGACCACCTTCCAGCCATCCTCCACATAGGGAATATATAATAGTTGATCTAGAAAATGAGGCAGACGTACCGATAAAAACATCAAGATAATACTAAAGGTGATCATAAGTGGCACGACAAATGTATTCACGGCAAACAAAGCTTTTATTCCAACAAACATGACAATAAAGGATAGAATGATGGTGATCATGACTCCACTGAGCTTTGAAAGTCCAAGCTGCTCCTCAAATACAGCCCCTGCTCCAGCTAACATGACCGCACAAACCCCTAACAACATAATCATTAATAACAGATTAATGATTTTCCCAAATGTCTTTCCAAACAAATATTCATTAAATTCTTCGTAGGATTTCGCATTAATTCGCGCTGACAGCACCATTAACTTTGAGCCTAGAAAAATAAGAATATACCCTGACATAATCATGCTGATTAAGCCGATAAAACCAAATCTGGAGAAAAACTCCACAATTTCTCTTCCTGTTGCAAAGCCTGCACCCACAACTGTTCCAACATAAACAGCTGCAATTTGGATAGCAGCTCCCCAATTTGTTTTCACGTACCCAACCTCCCTTCCTTCACTATATGATCGGAAGTACAAACTAAGACGAGCTTTTTCTATTTATTGGGCAAATACTTATTTCCTTCACTTCCAAATCAAAACAGTCCATTTCTTCATCAAAATTATTAATGGCTCTTTTCTCATAGATTGTTGCTTTTAATTGAAAATATAAGTTGCTTAGCCTTGTTTTTCATGTGAAGTTAGATTTCTTTGAAGAGAAAAGAACGGCAAACTGAATTGAAAGCTCGAAAATAGCTGTTTCTTCATTAAAATCGGCCTTTAGATTTTAACAACAAACTTTACAAAAACAGCCTTATTAATAGATAAGATCAAAAAAAGGAGTCAAGAAGACTCCTTTTTTTGATCTATTTTTTCCTTTTAATATTTCTTTACAGATAATCCTAATTTCTTTAAAATCTCAATTCCCATTTCTTTTTCTTCCTCTGATAATACTGACATTATTCTATCGATTTCATTTCGATGAGAAGGAAATACTTGTTCAATTAATTTCTTCCCTTTTGGCGTAATTCGTGCAAAGGTAACGCGCCTGTCACTCGGACATGCAACCCGTACGATATACTCTTTCTTTTCCAGTTTATCAATTACATACGTCATACTCCCGCTTGCTAATAAAATCTTTCCGCCAATTTGCTGCAAAGGCTGATCTCCTTTATGATAGAGCAGTTCGAGTACGGCAAATTCCGTAGGATTTAGACCATAACGTTGAATTTGTTTATTTACATGCTCATTGATCGCACGGAAAGCACGGGATAAAACAATATATAATTTTAGTGATTGATCCTGTTGATTTATAGTCATGATTTACCAAATCCTTTATCTATAATGGTCATCTTAATTATACTATATTAAGCATATACTATTAAATTATAATTGTAAAAAGGAATAATATCTATGTAATTTTATCAAACATTTGACTAACAATCAAAGACAGCCATTTATTAAGGTATTGACAGATAAGTGTGCTTTTCTATCTACGTCTCGACAGTAATTGCATATTAAAAAACTTTTTTGGGAAAATTTTGTCTAGTATTGCGAATCTATTTACTTCTTTCATAAAAATTGTAATAATTGTAATAATTTTAAAAGAATCAGGAAATAATAATAGAATAACATGGAGACTCAGGGGGGATTTCTTTGCAGAATATCCAGAATAGCATACTAATTGAAATTCAGAAAAAGCGAGATATGATGATAGATTTAGCAAAAAATAAAGGCTTTACAAATTTTGATACAGTTAAATGCAGTCAGGAACTTGATCAGTTAATTTATCAATATCAAAAGTGTTTTCTTGAGCAATCAAAACAACATGCAATGAGACAAGGAAAAATAAACTTTATGTTTGCATAGCAAATGCACGATTTTTCTATCAAGATAATTAAAAATCGAGATTCCAAATTATTGGAATCTCGATTTTTTTTACTAATAAAGTTTTCCCATTATAGGAATGGACTTTCATGTTTCGCTTTAAGTTGATTCCAACGGCGTTCAACTTCTTTTTCGAACTCTTCAACAAGGGCATTATTTTCTTCTTTTAATAAGTGTTTTGTTTTACCCATGTATCCTAACCATTCTCTTAGATCAACCTTTTTCTTTTTCTCCTCTGGATTGAAAGTGATATTTGTAATACCTCTTTCTATTTCATATAGAGGGAAGAAGTTAGAGTTAACGGCAGCATCTATAATCGTTTGACCTAATGTCTCATTTGATTTCCAGTTTAGTGGACAAGCAATCAGGATTTTTCCATAAACAAGGCCAACATTATTTGCATACCATTGTGCTTTAGCACCTTTTTTCACAAGGTCTTGAGGGTATGATTCAGAACCTGTAAATACATATGGAATATTTGTTGACGCCATAATTTGCGCTGTATCTTTATGGTGGAACGGTTTACCTTGTTGGTACGGTCCAACACCAGAAGTACTTGTCATATGTCCAAGCGGTGTAGAATAAGACAATTGGCTTCCTGTATTCATGTAACCTTCATTATCATACTCAACAATGATCATTTTGTGGTTACGTAAAGCAGCACCAATTGCAGGTCCCATACCAATGTCCATACCACCGTCACCAGTTACCATAACGAATGTGAAATCATCACTTAAACCTAATGCTTTGAATTCACCACGACGTTGTCTTTCATGGAACATTTCAACAAGTCCAGATAGAGTAGCCGCACCATTTTGGAATAGGTTGTGGATATAAGTTGCTTTATGTGAACTATAAGGATATCCAGTTGTAACAATCATCGCACAGCCAGTGTGGAATAATGTTACAATATCGCCTTCAATTCCTTTAAAGAATGTTTCTAACCCAGAGAAAATACCACAGCCAGGGCATGCTCCGTGTCCAGAAGAAATACGTTTTGGTTTTTTCGTTAAGGCTCTTAGCGGCGGAATCTTAACCTTTAATTCACCAGTTTCTTCATTTGGAGTAACCGTAATTAGACCCGTACGTAAATCTTCTTTCTTCAATGGTTCGATACGACGTTTTGGTGCTAAGTCCGGATTACCAGGAGTATGACCAAAATAATCAAATGGAACTTCTACTTTGCCAGCTTCTACAGCATCGATCGCTAATTGGAAGAACTGTTCAGCTTCATCAGCATAGAAGTCTTTTCCACCTAGGCCATAGATACGTGTAATAACCTTTGTTTCGCTATTTCCGAAAGTATGAAGCGCTGCTTTTACTTCCATAGACATGTTACCGCCGTGTGCTCCATAAGAATCACCACGGTCCCCAACAGTAATAGCTTTTACATTTTTCAATGCTTCCGCAATTTGTTTTTGCGGGAACGGGCGAAGGATATTTGGAGAAATAACCCCTGCTTTAATGCCTTTCGCACGTAATTTATCGACAACACCCTTAGCCACTTCTGTAGCTGAGTTTAATAAGAATACAGCTACGTCAGCATCTTCCATGCCATATTGATCAAGGATTGGATATTCACGGCCTGTTAACTCAGCAAATTCTTTTGAAATTCTTTCGAATACTTTTTCAGCATTATACATTGCTTGAGATTGTTGATAACGGTTGTTAATTGTATCAGGCTCATTCATATAAGCACCAATTGTTACCGGATTATCACGGTCTAAAGCATGTGGGAATTCCGTTGGAACTTCACCAACAAATTTGCGAACTTCATTACTGTCTTTAATGACTTGTAAACGTCTCTTTTGGTGAGAAGTAAAGTATCCATCGTAAGATACAATAACTGGTAAGCGTACTTCTGGATCTTCCGCTAGTTTAATCGCCATGATATTCATGTCATAGACAACTTGCGGATCACGAGCCATTAGAATCGGCCAGCCAATATTTAAAGCAAAGTATAAGTCAGAGTGGTCACCATGGATATTTAATGGACCAGAAACGGAACGGTTTACTAAGTTTAATACCATTGGCATACGAGTTCCAGATTGAACAGGTAATTGTTCAAGCATGTATAAGAAACCATTCGCACTTGTTGCGTTGAATACACGTCCGCCACCTGTAGCCGCACCGTAACAGATCCCTGCAGAACCGTGTTCACCGTCAGCAGCGATTAATTTAATATCATGTTGTCCTCTTGCTTTCATTCCATCAAGGAATTGAGCTACTTCTGTAGAAGGAGAAATTGGGTAGTATCCCATAATATGATAGTTAATTTGTGCCGCAGCATATGCTGCTACTTCATTACCTGATTCAAATAAAATGCTTTGTTCTACTTTACCTTCTGATAGACCTGCTTTTTCTTTATCTATGATAATCTCTTTAGACATCTTCGTATTCACCTTTCTCTCAATTATTTTACAAGTTCAAATAAATGTGGTACACGATTAGCATCTGCATAGCCGTCATTTGTTTCAGCAGCACTTTGCAATGCATCTGTTGGGCAGGCTTCTACACATTTTAAGCAGCCTTTACAGTATTGATAATCAATTCCTTTAAGGAACATTTGCGGACGACCCTTTTTGTCTGGTTCTTCATTCCAAACAAAGCAGAAGTCAGGGCAAGCTGTATCGCACTGAGCACAGTTGATACATTTTTCCTCGTGGAAATGAGGAAGCATACCGGAACGTGAAATACTTAAGTCCTTGAAAACATTATTCCCAGAATCGAAAACAAGACCACCAATTGGTTGTGTTTCATACCCTAAAACTGGCTCTGGACGAACAAATGGCTTAACTTCTACATCTGGGCTTACTTCAAATGTCTTAAATTCAACTTCATTATAACCACGGTCAAATGTACGAATATTTGACTCTACTAAATGAGGATATTTCTTTTCAAATGTACGGCGAATCGTATCTCTCATTGAATCTGCATCTAAGAAATCAAGAATTCTAAATATTGCACCAAGCATCGCTGTATTTACTTTTGTTTTTTCTTCTAAAGCAATTTGCGTAGCATCTACAACTGCTACAATTCCACCTTGAAGTTTTGCTAATTCCTTCACTTCATCTGGCGTTCTTTTTGTATTAACTAAAACAGTAGTATCTGGATACATACCACTAGTTGGATCTTGTGTTCTGAAAAGCGCATCATGGAAAACTGCAACTACATGCGGACGCTCAACAGGAGTTGTATCGCGTATTTGTGTAAATGGATCACAGAAACGAATATTCCCTTTAACAGGAGAACCTTTTTTCTCAGAACCGTAAGATGAAAAGCTAAGTCCATTAAAACCACTTCCAACTACACCTGCTTCGGAAAGTAATTTACCTGCTAAATTTGCTCCTAATCCTCCAATAGACTCAAGACGGATTTCAAAAAATCCTAAATCGTTCGTTTTAGGTAAAACAGACATTGTTATTCTCCCTTCTATTATGGAAAGCGTAAACCACTTACTGAGTTATTACATTATTAACTATCGCTATCCTAACTCATCCTGGCAGCTAACCCTGTTACTAATATAGAATACTAACTTCATTACTCTACTATATTGGATGACTCTTTAATAATATAAAACAATCTTACAAGTATCTGTGATAAAAATCAAACATATTTTTAAAAAAGTTATGATACAGATTATTTTTTTGGTAAATATATCAATAAAAACGCGGTAAATAAGGGCTTTTTTATTATATAACAGTTTATGTGTTCAATTGAAACACTGTTACAGATTAATCTTTTTCACCCTATATTGAACGTAAGTCCTGTTTCATAGAACTATATTAATATTCTTGTCGAATCCTGGCTATTTTTTGAAAGTACGAGAATTTTAGGGATACCTGATAAACTGCGGCAGGATACGGCAGGATAGTATTATCAATATTTAGATAATTCAAAAATAACATCCTTTCCCTTGCGAAATTTGTCTGAGCCTTAAGTACCTGTCATCTAAAAACCACCCATAAAATGGTAGATTATTGTTAAAATATGAGGTCCTTTGAATCATTTTTATTAAAATGTGTTCTATCTATCTGATTTATAGAGAAAATATACACTATTATCCTCCAATATAGTTTAAATTCTTCTATTCATACAAAGAAACTGCCCCGCCAGATGCGAGACAGTTCATTTTAAATCTTATAGATCATCCACAACAATATAGTTGACCTTTACCGGTCCATGAACCCCAACCACTAGTTTCATTTCGATATCAGATGATTTACTAGGTCCGGTAATGTAATTGATACATG
>CALGSR010000355.1 GCA_937902115.1 uncultured Bacillus sp.
GGTGTTGGCTCCTTTAAGGATGCCATGGTGCTTTTAAATGAAACAGGCCTTGCTGATTTTATCCGTGAGTATGCCGCATCAGGCAAACCGCTTCTTGGGATCTGTCTTGGCATGCAGCTGTTGTTTGAGGAAAGTGAAGAGAATGGGTATGCAGAAGGACTTTCTCTTTTACCGGGGAAAGTTGTTCGTTTCCCTGGGAAGTCTGCTGCAGGAGAACCTTACAAGGTGCCGCATATGGGCTGGAACCGCCTCGAATGGATGAACAACTCGGTTTTGACAGACCATTTACAGGAAGACTATGCTTACTTTGTTCATTCCTTTTATGTAAAAACAGACGATCCTTCCATCATGATTGCGAAGGCATCTTATTTTGAAGAAGTACCTGCTGTAGTCGGCAGAAAGAATGTGTTTGGCATGCAGTTTCACCCGGAAAAAAGCAGCAGCATCGGTGTAGAACTGCTTCGTAATTTCACAAAGCTTGTTTAACTTGATTCAGCAGATGATTCTCAATGTAATATAGACGGGATGAATAAAAAAATTGTTCATTTATCGGGGTTCAAATTGGGCTGAATAAAGTTAAAACCCTCCGGGGATGCCTCAGATTTTTTAAAGGAAAAATACCTGCGCAAGCTCAATGAGAAATCTGGGCGCAAATTCTCCGAGGCGAATTTGATTACTTGAAAGGGGAGCGGAGATATGGCTTTTACGATTTACCCTGCCATTGATATGAGAGGCGGAAAATGTGTACGGTTAATCCAAGGTGATTATAATCAAGAAACAGTTTATGGGGATTCACCGTTTGATATGGCGAAATCCTTTAAAGAGGCCGGAGCAGCCTGGATTCATATGGTTGATTTGGACGGTGCCAAGGATGGCAGACGTGTCAATGATACTTTTGTGATCCAAGCAGCGAAAGAGCTGAATGTCAATGTGCAAATCGGTGGCGGCATTCGGACGGAAGAGGATATCAATCATTATTTGGAAAATGGTGTTGCGCGAGTCATTATCGGCAGCATTGCAATTTCGAATCCTGAGTTTGCGATTGAAATGGTAAAAAAATACGGCAGTGCCATTGCCATTGGGCTTGATGCGAAAAACGGTTATGTCGCGACACATGGCTGGTTAAATACATCGGAAGTAAAAGCAGTGGAAGTCGGGAAACGTTTTGCTGATGCAGGTGCCGAAACTTTTATTTTCACGGATATTGCAACGGACGGCATGCTGACAGGCCCAAATACTGAAGCGGTCAAACAAATGGCCATCGAAACAGGGAAAAGTGTCATCGCTTCCGGCGGTGTCAGCTCACTTGAGGATTTAGCTGTGCTAAAAGAATTCTCAAGTGCAGGCGTATCTGGAGCGATTGTAGGAAAAGCGATTTATGAAGGCAGATTTACTGTAGCAGAAGCGTTGAAAAAGGTGGGGGTATAATGGTGACAAAGAGAATTATTCCATGTCTTGATGTAAAAGATGGACGGGTGGTAAAAGGAATTCAGTTTGTGGAGCTTCGTGACGCGGGCGATCCGGTGGAGCTTGCTCGTTTCTATGATGAGCAAGGCGCAGATGAGCTCGTATTTCTTGATATCTCGGCGTCAACAGAAGGCCGTAAAACGATGGTAGAAGTTGTGAAGTCTGTAGCCTCACAGCTCGCGATTCCCTTTACAGTCGGCGGTGGAATCAACTCCCTTGAAGACATGAAACGAATCTTGCGTGCAGGTGCGGATAAGGTTTCTTTAAATACGGCAGCAGTCAATCATCCTGAATTGATCCGTGAAGGCGCGGACTTTTTTGGCTCCCAATGTATTGTTGTTGCCATTGATGCAAAGTGGAACGAAGAGCTTGGTACTTGGCGTGTCTATACCCATGGCGGCAAAACGGCAGCTGATAAAGATGTCATTTCATGGGCAAAGGAAGTTGTGGAACTTGGTGCCGGTGAGATCCTGCTGACAAGCATGGATTGTGACGGAGAAAAGACTGGTTTTGACCTGGCTTTAACAAAGGCAGTCAGTGAAGCGGTAACTGTTCCGGTTATTGCCTCAGGCGGTGCCGGGAATGCGCAGCATTTCGCGGACGCCTTCATTGAAGGAAAAGCAGATGCCGCATTGGCAGCGTCTATTTTCCACTATAAAGAAACATCTGTAAGTGAAGTGAAATCCTTTTTAAGAGAAAAAGGTGTAAATGTGCGATGAATACCGATAAAATAAAGTTTGATGATAAAGGATTAATTCCAGCGATTGTTCAAGATGCCAATACAAAGGAAGTACTGACATTGGCTTATATGAACGCTGAATCGCTTGCGAAATCGATTGAAACAAAGGAAACTTGGTTTTACAGCCGTTCGCGCCAAGAGTTATGGCATAAAGGGGCGACAAGCGGTAATACACAAAGGATTGTTGAAATGAAACTTGACTGTGACCGTGACGCGATTGTGGTTCTTGTGCAACCTGCAGGACCAGCCTGTCATACAGGAGCGATCAGCTGCTTTTCGGAACAGATTTTGGAGGAGGAAGTAAAGTGAAACAGGAAGCAAATCTAGCAGACTATCAAATTCTTATTGATTTGGAAAAAATCATCGATCAACGCGAAAAAGAACGTCCTGAAGGTGCCTATACGACATATCTTTTTGAAAAAGGAGTCGATAAAATCCTTAAAAAGGTGGGCGAAGAAGCGTCAGAGGTTATTATCGCAGCAAAAAACCGCGACCCTGAGGAATTAAAATGGGAGGCAGCGGATTTGCTCTATCACTTACTTGTCCTTATGCGTGAACAGGAACTTCCGTTCAAAGAAGTTCTAAATGTTTTGCAGGAAAGACATCTTACAAAAGAAGAGAAATAAGCAAATAAGAAATCAGCGCACCTCGCTGATTTCTTTATTTCTTATTAGATTATTTCTTCCCCATCAGTCCCTTCTCCCCTGTTTCGAATTGTGCTATACTCAATTAGTTAGAACTCTTTATACTGGAGGATTTCATGAGTAAAAACTCACAGGTTACACAACCAAAAGGGAAATTGTTGTCATTTATTCCAACGGGCGAATATTATTTTACAAAAGGCTTAAAAGCATTTCGCCATCGTGATTATCATAAAGCAAAAAAATATTTACAACGGGCTCTCCAACTTGAACCGTATGAGCCGATGATTGCCTGTCAGCTGGCCATCATTCATACAGAGATGGGGGAGTATCAGCAGTCAAACCGGCTTCTGAATATGGTTCTAGAAGAGCTCGATCATGATATGGTGGAATGTCATTACTTTCTTGCTAATAACTATGCACATTTAGGTTTTTTTAAAGACGCATACCATCATGCGAATTGTTATTTGGAAATGGAACCTGACGGTGAATTTTCCGGAGATGCAGAGGATCTTCTGGACGTACTGACACTGGAAGCGGACGATTTAGATGAAGATGGGCTTTACGGTCAGGACGATTTAATGGTGAAGCAGGAACAGGCACGGGAACTGCTGGAATCCGGCAACTTTCCAAAAGCAATCAAAAGCCTCAAAGAAGTGATTGGGGAATATCCGGAATATTGGTCTGCTTACAATAATTTGGCTTTGGCTTATTTTTATCTTGGTGAATTCGATCAAGCATTCGCCATGCTCGATGATGTAATGGAACGAAATCCGGGGAATCTTCACGCGCTCTGCAATAAAGTGGTATTTTCTTATTTTCTTAAAAACTTCAAGGAAGTTATGGAAGTCAAAAATATGCTTAAGAAAGTACATCCGATTTTAACTGAGCATCAATACAAATTGGGAGCAACATTCGCCTTGATTGGGGAATATGAAGCCGCGTACCAGCTGCTTCGCAAACTTCACAAACAAGGTTATGAAGGAGATGGTCCTTTCTATTATTGGCTCAGCTATTCGGCCTTTTTTACCGGGAAGGAACAGCTTGCTCATACTGTCTGGGAAAAGGTGCTCGAAATTAATCCGGATAAAGCAGGCTTTGAACCATGGAATGACACGCATCCAACTGCCAATGGATATGAGGAAAGTCAATCATCCATTTTGAAAAAGTTAGAAAGCAATCATATGGAGGAAAGGCTGTTTGCTGTTTTTCTTATTTCTCTTTCAAAGGAAAAAGATGTTGCTCTTTTATCTAAGAAACATGTAAATATGGAGCAAATTTCAGCCTTGGAGAAACAGTATATTTCTTTCATCCGTTCAGGAATTCAGCCGAAAAACCATTTGATCCAGGAGGCACATGAAGTCGCCTTGATGTTCTAT
>CALGSR010000356.1 GCA_937902115.1 uncultured Bacillus sp.
GGTTATCAAGCGGAAATTGAACAAGGCGGTTCTAATGTATCCGGCGGGCAAAAGCAGCGGCTCGCAATTGCCAGAGCACTGGTCCGTAAACCGGATGTCTACATCTTTGACGACAGCTTTTCCGCTCTTGATTACAAAACAGATGCCAAGCTTCGCGCCGCTTTAAAAGAAGAAACAAAAGATGCAGCGGTACTTATTGTTGCCCAGCGTGTCAGTACGGTCATTGATGCTGACCAGATTATCGTCTTGGATAATGGAGAAATAGCGGGAATGGGCACACATAAGGAATTGCTCGAGACAAACGAGGTCTACCGTGAAATCGTTGCCTCACAGCTGTCAGAGGAGGAAATCGCATGAGCCGTCATAACAAACATACCCAGCGCGGTGGAGGTTCCGGTCCGGGGCATGGTCCTATGGGCAGCATGGTGATGGGAGAAAAAGCAAAGAATTTTAAAGGAACACTGAAACGGCTCTTAGGTTACTTAAAGCCGCGTAGAAATCATTTAATTGCTGTGTTTTTCGCTGCCATCCTGAGCACCGTCTTTTCCATCGTTGGTCCAAAGCTAATGGGGAACGCAATTACCGTCCTATTTGAAGGGATGTATGGGAAAATACAAGAAATTCCTGGAGCAACAGTTGATTTCAGTGCAATAGGAGAAATTTTAATATTGCTTGCCGGACTTTATATCTTAAGCAGCCTGTTTACCTATCTGCAGCAGTACATGATGTCCAGTGTTGCCCAGAACACCGTGTTTGATCTTCGCGAGGACGTGAATCAAAAGCTGGAAAAACTTCCACTAAAATATTTTGACAGCCATTCACATGGAGATACCCTTAGCCGAGTAACGAACGATATTGATACGATTGGAACGACTTTACAGCAAAGCTTAACCCAATTTATTACTTCGATTGTAACGATTGTTGGGATTACGGTCATGATGCTTTCCATCAGTCCGCTCTTGACCTTAATTACATTTCTCAGCCTCCCTGTTTCCATGTTTGTCATACAGCCGATTTTAAAAAGGTCACAGAAACACTTTGCGAAACAGCAAAAGACGCTGGGGGAATTAAACGGCCATATTGAAGAAATGTATACGGGACATCAAGTGGTGAAGGCCTTTGGACACGAGAAAATTGCAGCAGAGCAGTTTGATAAAGTGAACGAAGAACTATACGGCGCTGGCAGTAAAGCACAATTTATCTCCGGAATGATCATGCCGCTCATGTTCTTTATCGGCAATTTGAGCTATGTCTTGATTTGTATTGTCGGCGGTATTTTAGTTACAAACCGCGCCATTTCAATTGGTGATATCCAGGCATTTATTACTTATTCGAAACAATTCACCCAGCCAATCATGCAAACTGCCAATATTGCCAATATTGTCCAGGCAACTGTTGCCGCAGCTGAGCGTGTCTTCGAACTTCTCGACGAAGAAGAGGAAATAAAAGAAAATACGAATGCCTCTTTAACCCGGGCTAAAGGGGCCGTTACATTTGAACATGTGGATTTTGGCTATGGAGAGGAATTGCTGCTAAAAGATATGAGTATCGAAGTTCATCCTGGACAAACGGTTGCCATTGTCGGGCCAACCGGGGCGGGAAAAACAACGATGATTAATCTTTTAATGCGTTTCTATGAACTAAATGGCGGTCAAATTAAAATTGACGGGATCGATATTCGTGATATATCCCGAGGTGATTTAAGAAGAAATTTCGGCATGGTGCTTCAGGACACCTGGCTCTTTAATGGAACAATCAAGGATAACTTGGCATATGGAAAAGAGAATGCAACAGATGAAGAAATTTATGCTGCTGCTCGCACTGCTCATGCTGATCACTTTATCCGGACACTGCCTGAAGGCTATGAAACGGTCTTAAATGAAGAGGCCTCGAACATCTCTCAAGGACAGAAGCAGCTTCTAACCATCGCCCGTGCAGTTCTTGCCGACCCGCCAATTATGATCCTGGACGAAGCAACATCAAGTGTCGATACGAGAACCGAAGTCTTTATTCAAAAAGCGATGAGCCGATTAATGGAAGGACGAACAAGCTTTGTCATTGCTCACCGCCTTTCAACGATTAAGGATGCCGATTTAATTCTCGTCATGGATCAAGGAAAAGTCATTGAACAAGGTACACATGCCGAGCTTCTAGAGAAAGTTGGCTTCTATGCCGATCTCTACAACAGCCAATTTTCTGAACAGGCTGCAGGTTAAGGTGAAAAATGGGCATCCTCCGCTTTTCTAGAGAATGCCCATTTTTTGATTTTTACTATTCTTCAATATTCACAATTACATCATTTGCTTTTGGTGCTTCTTTAATTAAATCAAATTCCTTTAGCCAATTCGCTACTTCATTGAAGGTTTCTTCATCCTGTGAACCAAATTTGAAGCCTTCCTCTTCCATTTTTGGCAGAAGAATTTTAAGACTTTCCTTTTCTACTTCTTCTACTAATGGGAAGCTTGCTTTATCCTGATTGTTTAAAAGTATGGCAAGGGCATCATCCGGATTTTCTTTCATAAACTCATAGCCTTTTTTTGCAGCCTTCCAAAATGCTTGAATTGCCTCATGATCTTTTTCCCACGTATCATCACTTGTCACAAGAACGATTTCGTTATATGCCGGAACACCGTAATCAACCGGATTAAAATAACGGGTATTGAATCCATTATGCTTCAATACAGGTACTTCGTGGTTAATATAAGCGCCAATCACAGCATCCGTATTTTCTGTTACTAGAGCAGAATTAAGTTCAAAGCCGACGTCAATCCTATCTACTTTACTGATATCTCCACCATCATGCTTAACCATCGTTTCAAGAATAGCTTCATTTAATGGAATACCTGGATATCCTACCTTTTTCCCTTCTAGATCCTTCGGTGATTGAACGGCACTATCCTCAGGCACAAGGAGATGATTCAGCGGGCTGCGCACGATCGATGCGACAGTTTTTACCGGCAGATTTTCATTAGCGCGGGCCATAATCACATCAGGCTGATAGTATAAACCTAAAGTGATCTTGCCAGCAGCAGCAAGTGTCAATGGATCAGTCGGATTTGCCGGGAATTGAATATCCACCTTAACGCCTTCTTCTTCAAAGTAACCTTTTTCCTGGGCAACATACAAATAACTGTGAACAGCATTTGGATACCAATCCAGCATAATACTGACTTCCTTTAATTCTTTATCCCCGGATTCAGAGGCTTGGTTATTATCTGCCTCTGTATTATCCTTTCCTCCGCAGGCTGCGAGGATAAGAAGCAACAAGACGCTAAAACTTATCTTTAACCATTTTTTCATTATGATTTTCTCCATTTCAAACAAATTTTTTCCAGCCACGATACGAATAAAAATAAAATAATTCCTACAATTGAAAGCAATACAATCGGAGCAAAAACAGCTGCCCCGTCAAACTGTGTCATCATTCGTCTGCTGAAATAACCGAGACCTGCCTGTGCCCCCAGCCACTCACCAATGGCCGCACCGATGACACTGATCGTAACCGCAACCTTTAATCCCGAAAAGAAGGACGGCAATGCGGAGGGAACATCTAATTTAAAAAAGATATCCTTGCGCGATGCTCCCATTGTCATAAGCAGCTCCTTTAAATCCTTATTAGATGAACGCAGCCCGTCAAATGTGCTGACTGTTAGCGGAAAAAAAGTAATTAAAAAGGTCACGACCACTTTGCTCCAGATCGAATAACCAAACCAGACAACAAAAATCGGCGCCAGTGCAATGGTTGGGATCGTTTGCGATGCGACAATCAATGGATAAAAGGTTTTTTCAGCAATTTTACTCATATTCATCCAAACTGCCAGGCCGACGCCAATGATGATCGAAGCAGCCAAACCAATGAACATGATTAACGATGTCGCAGGCAGATGCTCAAACAGCAGAACGGTCTTTAATTCCCAAAGCTTTACTAAAATATCGGTCGGGGCCGGTAAAACAAAGCTTTTATTATAAATGCGCGCACCGATCTCCCAGAAAACAAGTAGAATAATGACCAATAAACAAGAATAGAGATAGGATTTAAGACTCTTCATGCTTTCACCTTTGCACGGAGCTGGTCTATTAAATGTTCTTTTAATTCGACTATTTCAGGACGGCTTAAATCTCTGACCGTCCTTGGCCGCTCCAAAGGAACCTCCACCACTTGCAGAGAGGAAATCGGATATTGCTGCAGGACAAATATCCGGTCCGATAAAAACAATGCTTCATCGACATCATGAGTAATAAAAAGAATCGTTTTCTGCCATTTCTCCCATTGCTCTAGAAGCCACTCCTGCATCGTTAATCTCGTAATCGCATCCAAGGCACTGAACGGCTCGTCTAAAAGTAAAATATTCGAACCGCTCAAAACCGTCCGCAAAAAGGATACCCTCTGCTTCATGCCTCCGGATAAATCACCCGGCAGCTTATTTTCCACACCATTTAAACCAAAATCCGTTAAGAGCCCTCTTACTTGGACCTCTGCCTCGGTTTTTTTGACCCCTTTAATTTCTAAAGGCAGGACGGCATTTTCCATGATGGTTCGCCACGGCATGAGCAAGTCCTGCTGCGGCATATAGCCAACGATTCCCAGCCGGTTTTCAGGCTGTTTTCCGTTAAGCAATATCCCGCCTTCATCCGGCTGTTCCAGCCCTGTGATTAAGCGGAAGATTGTACTTTTTCCAGAACCGCTTGGACCGATAATGCTGACAAATTCACTATCATGAATTTGCAGATCCAATCCGTCTATCATGGGAATCCTTTCGTTCTTATCTGATTGATAAGAAAATATTACATTTTTAAACTCTAAAACGGACTCACTCATCTGTCGGCCACATTTCCTTGTTATACGCCATATCCCAGAACATATATTCAAAACGGGTTGTATTTAAAAAGATTTTTTCAAGTTGAAGCAATTCAACTTCTGACTTACCAGCTGCTAGTTTATCCAATAATTCAATACACCACAGGGCAGACTGGCCAAACTCATCTGAGCTGTATGCCTTAATCCAATCACCATATAGCTCATGCTCACTCGCACCAGGGATTTCATTCAGTTCTTTTCCGATTTCCCAATAGCTCCATGCACACGGGAGCAAAGCGGCAACGAGTTCTGCAAGAGTTCCATTCTGTCCTGAATGCAGCATATAGTGAGTATAAGCTAGTGTAATCGGCGAAGGATCCGCATTTTCCAGCTCTTCATGTGTAATACCAAAACGAGATGCATACTGACGGTGCAGCGACATTTCCTCATGCAATGTTGCATGCAATAATGCAGAAAAAACGGTCATATCTTCTATGTCATTTGCTTTTACCGCACCTAAAGCAAATAGCTTCGAATAGTCAATTAAGTACAAATAATCCTGAACCATGTAGAAGCGAAATTTATCCGGGTCCAGCGTTCCTGCTCCCATTTCCTGTACAAATGGATGGGCATGGTTCTTCCTCCAAATTGGCTTCAGCTTCTCAAGTAATCTTTCTGAAAATTTCATGATTCCATCTCTCCTTCTCTGAATTTAGATTTACCTTTTTGTATGGCACCATTGATAAATGAATGTTAATAATACCTTCGTATACTGCACCAACTGTTCAATCGATATTTGTTCGTTCACAGCATGGGCATGATGCATATGTCCCGGTCCGTAAATCGCGGCAGGAATCCCGGCATCCCCGAACCAACCGCCATCTGTAACCGATGGTGATATATCAACAATCGCATTTTCCTGTAAAATGCTCTCATGGGCATTCATTAAAGTTTGCACAGCCGCATGATTAGGATCCACTTCTAATGATGGGAAAATTTCTCCGCGATCCTCAATCATAGACGAACCACCCCACTCAAAAGTTGGCAGGTTTTCTTTTAACCATGGATCCGCTTGGGCTACTGCTAAAATATGATTCTCAATTTCTTGCACAACCTGCTCGTGAGTTTCATTTGGATAAAAATGAACCGTAATCCAAAGACGGCATTCATCAGCAATAAATGCGGCATGTCTTCCGCCTTCAATCACGGCAGGATTAATCGTCGTTGAACCAAGCGGACACCCGGGATAGCTCTTCATCACTGCCCAATGTCTTTCAAGATCCTGTAAGCCTTGCATCACTTTCATCATTTTTTCAATCGCGCTGGCACCAAACAGCTTTCCACCGGCATGAATCATTTCTCGTCGCGTTCCATCATGAAAGGTTTTATTGCTTTTTACCGTAATCCAACCGGTAATGCAGCCTCCCTGTCCCTGGATATGTAAATCGCTTGTATCCACAACAACAGCAAAATCAGCAGTATAACCGCGTTTGCAGCACTCCAACGTTCCTGCCTCACCGACTTCTTCCCCGATAACCGATTGAAAAATCAAATCCCCCGGCAATTGAACTCCAGCTTCATGCAAGAGTTTAATGGCAAATAAAGCACCAGCCAAGCCGCCCTTCATATCGGCGGTTCCCCTGCCAATGACGGCACCATCCTGCACAATCGGGGTAAAAGGATCCGTAATCCAATCTTCTCCCTCATTGATTCCTGCTACATCAATATGGCCATTTACGATAAGACTTTTATATTTTTCTGAATCTTTTCCCTTTAGCACTCCTACTACATTAGGGTCCCCGGGATATACCTCCCATTTATCAATCTGAAACTTTTTTTCTGCTAAAAAATCACCAATGAATTGTTGCGCTTCTTCTGTATTACGGGCCGGCGGTGCCGGAGTTTTAAATCGAACGAGATGTTCTAACATCTCGATTAATTCTTCCTGCCGCTCTTCTACTTGTTCTAACAAACTTCGCAGCTCTTTTTCCACCTTCATACCTCCAAGCAAATGAAAAACCACTTCCCTGATAGAGGAAGTGGTTTTATATTTTTCCATAGTTATTTTCATATACAAAAATAGTATAGTTTATAACGATGTACCACTTTCCTTCGCTAGCATTACCTAGTGCAGGTTCAAGGGTTAAGACTCGTATGTCTCTCTCAGCTTATTCAAGCACCCCTAGTGTTACTATTATTCAATTTTTTCACTCTATATATAGTCACACAATTCTAAAATTAAATCAATAGATAGAATCACTAGTCTATTAATTAATGTTAAAGGTATGATCGAGCGGACCACTGCCTTTTCCAAGGTTTAGATTTGCTTTTAGTGCTCCTGAAATATAATCTTTCGCTAATTTGACACTATCTGAAAGACTATGACCTACAGCCAAATTACTGGCGATAGCAGAAGAAAGGGTGCAGCCTGTTCCATGGGTATTCTGCTTATCAATTCGCTCGCCATAAAACCATTGTTTTTCTCCATTCCAATGCAGCAGGTCATTGGCGTCATTTAAGTTATGCCCGCCTTTCACAAGAACCGCACCGTCAAATTCTCCGGCAATAATCGCAGCCGCACTTTCCATATCCCCAACGGTAGTAATCTTCGTTCCACTCAATACCTCTGCTTCAGGAATATTGGGTGTAATAATAGCCGCTAATGGAAGCAATTTGTTTATCAATATTTGCCGGGCATCCTCCTCAAGGAGCCGGCTCCCGCTTGTTGAAATCATGACCGGATCAACGACAATATTCTTTGCATTCATTAAGGTTAACTTTTCAGCAATCACTTCAATCAGATTTACATTGGATACCATTCCAATTTTTATCGCATCTGGATAAATATCGTTAAAAATACAATCAAGCTGATTTTTTAAAAAATCAGGTGTTACATCCATAATCCCGTAAACACCTGTTGTATTTTGTGCAGTCAACGCAGTGATGGCACTCATCGCATATAGTTTATGTGCCGTAATCGTCTTAATATCAGCTTGAATACCGGCGCCCCCGCTGCAATCACTGCCGGCAATTGTCAATACAGTTTTCATTGTTTCCTATTCCTCCTTTTATTTCTGACTTGCCAAAAATCGTAGCAGTTCTTTCCTAAAGTTCCTTAACCATTTGTACCAATTCACTTGCCGCGTTTTCAATATCATCCTGAGCAATAACGGCAGATACGACTGCTATTCCGTCAATTCCAATGCCTTCAAAATTCATCACTGTCTTTTTATTAATGCCGCCGATTACGACAATCGGAATCTCCACTTTGGAGCGGATTTCTTTTAATTCTTCCAGTGTTACAGGCCTTGTATCCTTTTTCGTTTCTGTTGTATACATCGCACCGACACCAAGATAATCTGCACCGTCCTTTTCTGCCGTTTGTGCTTCCTTAAGGTTGGCCGCCGATACACCGATAATCTTTTCAGGACCAATAAACTCTCGAACAACAGAAGCCGGCAGATCGCTTTGTCCAATATGAATTCCTGCGGCATCAACTGCTTGTGCAATATCTACCCGGTCATTAATAATCAACGGCACCTCATATCGGTCTGTTATCGACTTTACTTTCAAAGCCGTCTGATAAAACTCAAGGGAGGAGCAGTCCTTTTCGCGCAGCTGAACAAGCGTACAGCCGCCTTTAATCGCTCTCTCCACTGCTTCCTCGAGCGTTTCTGTACTCATTAGGCTTCGATCCGTACATAAATAAAGTGTGTAGTCTACCTTATTCTTCTTCAAACTTGGCCATCTCCTCCAGTGTTTTTCCATCCAAATTGCTTAATGCATCAATAATCGCAATATGAAAGCTTCCTGTTCCAATATGTCCTGCTTTTTCATAGGCAATCTCTCCGGCTATCCCCATTGAAGCTACTCCCGCTGCAGCAGCTGTTAAGTAATCCTTGGATACCCCGGCCCCAGCATAAGCTCCAACCAGCGCACTTGTCATACATCCAGTCCCGGTAACTTTTGAAAGCATTTTATGCCCATTAGCTATTTTCACC
>CALGSR010000357.1 GCA_937902115.1 uncultured Bacillus sp.
AACAAGGTACATAATAATCAACATTGACCTTTAACACAGCCTTAATAAAAAATAAAAACGCCGGTATTTTACGGCGTTTTTATTTTAGGTTTCTGAATTCAGATTTGTATCTAGCTGCAGTACCGGGCATTTCATGCGTTTCTCCCTCTTTCTATTGCATCTGTCTACAGTGAATCCCATATTTGTACCCAGCAGTTTCCTTTATTTCACTTCTAAATGTCGTTGGGCAAGGCGCTTTTGTTTGTCTAAGCGCGTGCTCTTTTTACTGGTCGTGGATTTAAGCTTGCTTTCTAAATGGCGAAAAAAGAGCAAGGTGAGAATAAGGATGACGCTTCCGCCGTATAAAAATGCAGCCCAGCTTTGCGCAGAATCCGTCCCAATGAGGACGCCGTGAAGGACCATCAGCAGCCATGCCGGAAGCACAAGCATATGACTCTTTTTCCATAATGAGCGGCCTAATTTTTTCATAAAGAAATCAGACGTGGCCATGGTCAGTAAAAAGAAATACAGTGATATCGTACCGAAGGCAGAAAGGACCGGGGAGTTTTCAGCTGAAAATGGGAGCAGAATTTCTCCAACTTGATAGGGAACATACGCATCTGCAATAAGCAGTGCAGCATGAAAAACGGATGTCAGCATACCGATCCAGCCGCTTGTTTTATGCAGTTCCAGCATCAGTAGCTTCTGTTTTTGGAAAATGGAAAAGCGCCCCATTAAACCGACTGCGATCGAAAAGGTAAAAAGAAAATAGGCGAGAAAGCCTGATGTACGGATTAAATTCCACGTGGAAAGCCAATCAAAACTCATTATTTTTATTTCCTCCAATCTCTATTTCTCCGTTAGATTTCACAAAGATATAACTAAACTTTTCGTTGATTTTAGATAAAGTGGATTTTACAGACTTCACATCGTCCATAAAACATATTTTTGCACTCACTTCAGCATCAAGACAATGATCTGTGACAACCGTTGCCTGGACAAACTCCGATGCTGCGGGCATGCCCGTTCTTCCGTCCAGAATATGATGTTTTTTCGTTTCACCCTGTATCCAACTGCGATAAAGGGTATTGGATGTGGCAATGCCGCCATTTTGCATCGAGAAGGAACCGATTTCCTTCTTTTCATCAAAAGGGTCCATCACGCCAATCTTCCATGTTTTCTCTCCATTTGACCACATCGCCATATCCCCGCCGCCGTCGACGATTCCGTATTTACATTGCGTGTGCTGCTGCAGCCATTTCGCGGCTGCTTCCACGGCATAGCCCTTCGCAATCCCGCCCAGATCCACTTTTTGCTCCGTCTTTTTGCTAATTTTACAACCTTCTTGAAAAATTAGGGGCTCCAACTGCGATTCCGTTTGATAATGGATAGCAGATGCCTCATTCGCGGCCTTTTTAAACGGGAAGGATTGATTATATCCATGGGCCTCCAACTGATTCAGCAGATAGGGGGAAAATCGTCCCTCTGTTTTCACCCTGTATTCCTCCGCTTTTTTTAAAAGATCAAAAAGAATCGGGGAAACTTGGAGAGTCGCATCTTTTTTCGTATCATTGAAGCGGCTTAATTCATTGTCGTTGTGAAACCTGGAAAACTCCCGTTCAATATAGCGAAGAAAGGAAAGAATCGGTTCTTTCCAATCTGTTCGCTGATCATTAGAAAGCGCAATATAAAAAGAAGTATTCATAATCGTTAATTGCATGGAATCCAGTTCAGCCACATTATGTTCTTCTCGTCGTACGATCACTTGTATCTGTCCTTTGGTTCGTATTTACCTGCGAAGTTACCTGGGGAGTATAGTCACTCCAATCAAGCTGAACAAGTTCTTTTTCTCTTTCACTCATAGAATCATTTATTTCGATGGCCACTGCTGTTGCACTTGTTGTATCTACTTCGTTGGGCTCCGTATTTAATTGGCCGATGACAAAAGCTGAAAATGCAGCCCCGGTAATCCCGACAACCCACTTTGCCTTATTATTTGCTTTCATCCTTATCCTCCTTTTTCATTGGGACAGGGGACCAGGTCCCTTGTCCCTCCCTCTTAATTTGGGACAGGGAACCAGGTACACTGTCCCTTAATTAATTTCCGTTAATGTAATGGTTCCGGTTGCCTCATCCCAGCTCACGCGATAACTAAAAGCATTGGCGATTACTGAAATCGGCAGATAGACAGATTTTTCATAATAAAGAGCTTTGGCAGGCAACGGTGTTTTAACCATATTCTCATATGCTGCGTTCGTTCCTGCGCGGACAATCAGTTCTTCTTTATCTTTTGATAATTCGAGAATTTGGCTTTGTTTGTGAAATTTGGCCTTTACTCCTAAAAGCTGAGCCGCTTTTTCACCTGAAACGAGCAGCTGGCCGTTTTGGGGAACGACATAAAGGCTTCCGCTTTTTCCATTAATGTCAACTGTCACTTCCTTTGCCTCCTGAAAAGGGAGATTTTCCGTTAAAGAAGTGTTGCTGTCCCTCGTCCAAACATTCCAGTAGGAAGGCTGCGCTTGCGTGGCTGGAACAGAGGTCTGATTTCCTTCATTTCCCCAATCATCCTCGTCATCCTCCCATTCATCATCCTCGTCATCATCATCCCACTCGTATTCCTTGCTTTTCCATTTATCCTCCCTTTCATATTTTTCATATCTCTCGTCATCATCGTCATCATCATCAGCCTGCACAATCTGGACTGATGGAAAAATCAAAAGCAGCATGCACACCGCCAGGGTCCACTTGAATATCCTTTTTCTCACATCATCCGCCTCCTTGTAAAACCATCTTAATCACCTTTTCTGAAAAGAAAATGAAAGGGAGTGATGATTTTAGCAAGGTTATAAAAAGAATAGAGAGGATAAAATACAAGAAAGTTTGGAAAGGTTGCTCCAATCTAGATGCTTATTCAAAGTAAAAGGCCATTCTCTTGTAAGCGAGAATGGCCTTTTAAATGGGACAGCGGAACCGTCCCCCTGTCCCTAATAGGTTAGCCCAAAACCGTAACGATACTTGGCGCCGGATTTTGCTTGGTACACATATGTTGGGGCTTCATCATAGCCTGGAACGTCCATTTTTTCGTTTGCCACAGCTTCCTGACTTGCCGGAATGGTAAGAGGAAGTCTGCCTGTTGGATTAAAGCTCCCACGAATCACATCGATTAAAGCCTCCGTTTTCACGCCAAACGTACCGATGACCGCTGCTGCATGCGGTTCAATTTCTTGAATCAGCCAAGGACTGCTAAAGTTGATGGCCGTGATTGTCGGTACCGTTTTCTGTATTTCGATAATCCTATTTTTATGATCAATCTGCGTATCGGGTCCAATAGAAATTACTGGCTGCTTTGAAAGGAGATCTTGTTTAGGTTTTATCCAAACAAAGGCATGTGTTGCTTCTGCCAAATGGTCTGTTAAAGTGATGCTTGGATCGTATTGATGAATCGTTTCTTTCAAAGCCTTCGTATCTGCATTCTGTTCACCGGCAGGGAACGATTCAACATAAAGCTTCATCCGCTTTATTTTATTATTAGTCAAAGGCAAGAGGTTTTGATCATTGCGTAATAAAACAATCGACTTCCGATGGGCTAAGTTTGCCTTTTCTTTTGCTTCCGGATCATTCACTGCTTCAAGTGCTCTTTTCGGGTCGACATACGGGTTTTCAAATAAACCTAAATTCATCATTTCCGTGAGCAAATAGGTCACGGAGCGATTGATTTTCTCCTCACACACCAAACCTTGCTTTACCGCCTCTATAATTGGCTGTGGATTACTATGTCCGGAAAAAATATTTGTCCCCGCTTCCAATGCTTTAGCGGCTCTTGCTTCTAACGGCAAATCTTCAACACCCCAGGCCATGCCGACAGCTGCGCCTGTATCTGTGTTGACATATCCTTTGAAACCAAGTTTCTCACGCAATAAGTCTGTTATAAACGCTTTATTAAAAGTAAAACCCACTTCTTCAAATTGTTGCTCTTCATTAAAGGGAGGAAGCCCCTGAGCAGCTGGTTTCTTCTTTCAGTCATTCGGAACGCTTGCAGCGGCATATTCGCTTCCTG
>CALGSR010000358.1 GCA_937902115.1 uncultured Bacillus sp.
TTTTTATTACATTTCAACCTTCACTAAATAGTCGGGGGGTTTTTCAGTGGCTTCTTCCAGGTCCCTTGTCCCTAGGTAATTGGTGAAACGCGAGAACCGAACCGTCCCCATGTTTCTTCAGACTGGCAGGAACCATCTAATTTTTATCATCATAGGATACATACAAGTTAAATAGGGTAGGTGGTTCCAATGAGGACTTCAATATATTTAGACTTTTTATCCAAATTTGGTATTGGTGGTGCACATCCTGGCGGGATAAAACTAACAAAGGAAATACTCGAGAATGAAAAGATTAACCAATTTTCTCGTATTTTAGATGTAGGGTGTGGTACCGGCCAAACCGCTGCCTATTTAGCAGCTCGTTTTGGCGCAAAGGTAACCGGGGTAGATATCAACCCTACAATGATCGAAAAAGCTAAAGATCGAATGGTCAAATATCACTTACCAGTGGAAATCATACAAGGCTCCATCGAAAACTGTCCATTACCCGACCAACACTACGACTTTATTCTTTCCGAATCTGTTCTTTCTTTTGTCAATAAGGATAAAGCACTCAAGGAAATATTTCGATTATTAAAACCGGATGGCCGGTTTATTGCAAACGAACTAACCATGAATAGGAGACCCGGGTTGAATGGCGAAGAGGAAATGAAACAATTTTATGGGGTCGATTCTCTTTTTATGGAAAAGGACTGGATCTCCTTATTTGAGCAGACTGGTTTTAGAAAAATAAAAACTTTGTTAAGCAAACCATCGATCAATCAAAACCATTCCATGACCGAATTCCAGTTCTCGGAGTATATTAAACCTGAACTATATGGGATCATGTTTCAGCATTTTAATTTGATGGGGAAATATCAGGGGACTTTAGACTATCGAGTGTTTTTATGTGCGAAATAGTATTTAGAAACTTTTATGTTCGGCAGCTCTTAGGCCCAGTATGTAAGCATAATTTACCTTGATACAGAAAAGACCTGTAGGGAGATACCGCTAGAGGTCTTTTCTGTATCGATTTTAAGAAAGAGAAAGGGAAAAACGGTCCGAATCTTCTGACGGGACAAGGTTCCGGGTTCATTGTCCCACCCCGCAGCATATAATCAAAGAATTTAAGAATAATAAGTTCGAAGTCATGCGTAAGAGAATAGATGGTCCTAAAGTAATATTGAACATTTTTAGAATAGTTGAAAAAATACATATAGCAAAATAACTTTTGAAAGGGTGGCCTCATTGTTTAAAAAGCTAGGTGTATTAATTTTCAGCGTATTTATTATAGGAGCATGCAGCCAGGATACTGCCGCTGATCCAAAAAAACAAGTTCAAACTGAGAATGATAATAATACAGACGATCGTTATGAAATGGACAAGGTATCATCGATTTCACTAGGCAGTTCCATTGAAGATTTAAAGCAGCAAAAAGGCGGGGTGCTTGTAAAAGAGCTTACCTTAGAAATGGAATTAAATAGCTCAGCCGAGTCTTTTCAATATGATCAGCAGATAAAATCAGGGCTTGAAAAATTGACGAAGCAAGCGAAGGATCCGCAGCAAATTCAGAAGGGGATTATCCAATTGCTAGGCAGTCCAAATTATAGTGAGCCTATAAAAGTGGCAGAAGATTTCCAGCCGGATTTTGAAGAGCCATATTTGCCTGACCCTGCTACAAAACAAGGAATCGAAAGCAATGAGAGCAGTGCGCCGCCGGAAAACGCGATTATCCTGCTTGATGCGAGTTCTAGCATGCTCTTAGCTTCCGGTAATCAAATCAGAATGGATATTGCAAAGGATGCTGTTTCTCGGTTTGCCAAGACAATTGGAGAGCAAAGTGATGTATCATTGGTCGTCTATGGTCATAAAGGTTCAGAATCAGATGGTGATAAGGAACTTTCATGTTCGGGGATAGAAGAGGTTTTTCCGTTAGGATCATATGATCAATCAGCTTTTAGTCAGGCATTGGACTCATTTGAAAGTAAAGGTTGGACGCCACTTGCCGGAGCGATTAGCAAGGCGGCGGAAATGACGAATTCTCTTGAGGGGAATATTACGATTTATATAGTGAGTGACGGAATAGAAACATGTGACGGAGATCCCATTGCGGCAGCAAAGATTTTTGCGGAAAGGAACGATGGCAACCAAGTCAACATTATTGGTTTGCAAGTAAATAAAGAAGCAGAGAACCAGCTGACAAAGGTTGCTGAGGCCGGGAATGGACAGTATTATTATGCAGAAAATGCCGATGATATTCATAAAACCATCGAGGAAAAATGGGTATTGCCTTCGGCCGGTACCTTGGCTTGGGCGCATACCATGGCACCAAACGGATGGCAGCAACTGGATGAATCTAACAGGCTTCAAGATATGACTAAAGTAATAAAGGATATCATGGAAAAAGAAAATGAACGCTATCAGGCAGCTTTACAGATTATCGATAATGAAGAATGGCTGGAGGAAGAGACCTATAACGAACTTTCAGACAGAGTGAGTGATCGTTATCAAAAATTGAGAGAAGCTGCACAGGAATTGGAAACAAGGAAAAGGACAGAAATTACAGAAAAGGCAGCTGATATTTCTGACCGGGTAGCTGAATGGGTTGAGAAAATGAAGGCATTAAAAGAACAACAAGGGGAAACCTGGTAACGGGACAAGGTTCCGGGTTCATTGTCCCAGTAAGTTCGTAATGGAATTTAATCAACTGTGCATGCTGAACATATTTGATTTGATGTTGTATTCAAATTCGGCATAGCTTTCCTGTTAAACAGAAAAAATAGAATGAAGACTACTATAAGGAGTTTTACAACTTTTTTGTTATTTTAGTCATGAAAGAGACTCTAGTTTTACTAGGGTCTCTTTTACTTAGAAATATAAAACATGCGTAGGTCCGTGACCATATCTAATGGTAACAAGACGTTAAAATATATAATATATATAAAAAGGAGTGTGGTCGTCTATATGACAATGGAATCCTTTTTTAGTTAATTTACCAAAAGAGTTATTGCCATTAATTAATGCATTAGATGGTACGAATATTGATGCCAATGTACAAGGATCATTGGTTATTAGGTTGTTTGTAGAAGAACAAGTGGATTGGAATAAGAGATAACTATACATATCTTCCAAGTTCTGTAGAATTTTCTCCAGAGTTTTTTTGTCCTCTCTTACTAATGCTTTAATCGATAAAAACTTCCCTTAAGGAATTAAAAAGTATTTTTGAATAAATTTTGCTGTCGGTTGTTTTTACAGGAAATACATTTGTGTTTCAGGAAAAAATTTATTATTATAATATAGCAATTGGGTAGATTGAAAAAGATGTTGCTTCATCATTTCAATTTCAAATATGCAGCGATAAATGATGAAGGAGGAAATAGAATGGCAAACAAGGAATTGCAGAGAGGCTTGGGGAATCGTCATATTCAGATGATTGCTTTGGGCGGTACGATTGGTGTTGGTTTATTTATGGGGTCCGCAAGTACGATTAAATGGACCGGTCCGTCTGTCATGCTTGCTTATGCAATCTCAGGAATTTTTATCTATTTTATTATGCGTGCCATGGGAGAAATGCTATATGTAGAGCCAAGTACGGGTTCGTTTGCAAACTTTGGCTATAAGTATATCCATCCATTAGCTGGTTATTTGACTGCCTGGAGTAACTGGTTCCAGTGGGTGATTGTCGGGATGGCGGAGATTGTTGCCGTTGGGGCCTACATGCAGTATTGGTTCCCGGATTTACCGGCTTGGATACCCGGTATGATTGCGATGGTGATTCTTGGAGCAGCAAACTTAATTTCTGTTAAATCATTTGGTGAATTTGAATTTTGGTTTGCACTGATTAAGGTTGTTACGATTGTGTTGATGATTATTGCAGGATTTGGTCTTATTTTCTTCGGGATTGGCAACGGAGGAGTGGCCATCGGTTTAGCGAACCTTTGGCAGAATGGCGGCTTCTTTGCTGGCGGCTGGTCAGGGTTCTTCTTTGCTCTATCGTTAGTTGTCGCCGCTTATCAAGGGGTAGAACTGATTGGGATTACAGCCGGTGAAGCAAAGGATCCGCAAGAAACGATCCCTAAAGCGATTCAAAGTATTATTTGGCGTATTTTAATCTTCTATATTGGGGCCATTTTTGTCATTGTAACGGTTTATCCTTGGGATCAACTAGATACCCTTGGCAGCCCGTTTGTGGCGACTTTTGCGAAAGTTGGGATTACGGCTGCAGCCGGTCTTATTAACTTTGTTGTCATCACAGCTGCTATGTCTGGCTGTAACAGTGGGATTTATAGTGCAGGACGTATGCTCTATGCATTGGCACTGAATGGACAAGCGCCAAAATTCTTTATGAAACTATCGAAAAATGGTGTGCCTATCGTAGGGACGTTTGGTGTGTTAGTCGGTTTAGCGATTGGCGTTGTTTTAAGTTATATTGCACCGGAAAATCTATTTGTGTATGTATATAGTGCAAGTGTACTCCCTGGGATGATTCCGTGGTTTGTCATTTTGATTAGTCAAGTTCGCTCCCGAAAAGTAAAAGGAGCCGCCATGGATAATCATCCATTTAAAATGCCTTTTGCACCAGTGACAAACTATGTAACGATTGCCTTTTTAATTATGGTGCTCATCGGCATGTGGTTTAATGATGACACGCGTATATCATTGATTGTAGGCATTGTTTTCCTAGGGCTAGTTGTGATTAGTTTCTATGCCTTTGGAATAGGCAAACGTGCTCCATTAGAGGAACAGAAGTGAAACGTGGGGGCGGTTCTCCTGTTTCCCTCAAATGTACCAAATGAAAACGTGGGACAAGGTTCCTGGTTCATTGTCCCACTACAGGGGGAACAGTTCTCTTGTATCCCCCTGTTTCCTTA
>CALGSR010000359.1 GCA_937902115.1 uncultured Bacillus sp.
GGACGGTAACTTCTCCTTTTTTCACTTCAAGAGACACTCCTTGAAGAATGTGATACTGTCCAATAAAAGTTTGTATATCAGTTAATTTCAATTGAACGCTCATGCAAATTTCCTCCTAAATAAGCAGTCTGCACGATTTCATTTTGCATTATTTCTTCTGGCGTTCCGTCGGCTAAAAGGGAACCATTATATAACACCATGACAGAATCTGATAAATCCAAAATCATATCCATCTTGTGTTCAATTAAGAGGATCGTTCGATTCCCTTTTTCTTTAATATTCTTAATGACCTCTAAAATAGCTGGAACTTCTTCTAATGACATTCCCGCTGTTGGTTCATCCAGCAGGAGGACTTCTGTGTTTAACGCCAATAGCATCGCAATCTCCAACTTCCGCTTTTCACCGTGTGCCAGATTCTTAGCTAAAATCTCTGCCTTTGCTTCTAATAGCACCATCTTCAACCAGCTGAACGTTTCTCTTTCAACTTCTTTATATTTTCGAAAATGAGTCAGCATCTTGTAACGGATACCAGTTTGTGATTGAACAGCGAGCCTTACATTTTCAAAAACAGACAAATTAGGAAATACATTTGTAATCTGAAAAGAACGGCCAATTCCTTTGCGGGTTCTCATTGTCGATGATAGATTTGTTATATCCTCGCCCTTAAAATAAATCTTCCCGGCTGATGGTTTCAATTGACCGCTTAAAAGATTGAATAGCGTCGTTTTCCCGGCACCATTCGGTCCTATAATGGATTTAAAATGTTTTTTTGGCACGGACATACTAACAGAATCTACTGCTGTATGTCCGCCAAAGGAAATAGATAAATTCCTCGTTTCAATAATGGATTCCATCTCTTTACCTCCTCGTGAACAAAAGAAACCAGGAGGCTCCCTATGATACATAGGTCTGCCTCACAGGTTTTACTTATTTCAGCTCAATGCAGCAGCTAGAATATTAGATAGCGTTTACTTGTTCCGGATTGGAGGAGCTGTTTCCTCGGGTGTTAACTCGCGAATCAGCACAGGTACTGGATAGTTAACTCCTTCCTGTTTCTCTAACTTTATCGCATAAAGAGTTTGCAGCGCCTGGTGATCCTCTTTTCTGAAGGTCATTTCTCCTTTAGGCGTGGCAAAACTCATCCCTTCCATTGTCTCGATTAATTTACTGCTATCCATATCCCCATCTATTTTCTTCACTGCCTCCACAATGGCAATTGCCGCACTCATACCTCCTGGCGTAAATAAATCAGGAACCTCCTCGTTGAATCGCTTTTTATGCTCGGAAACAAGCCAGTCATTTACTTCATTTTGTGGCAGCTCATGATAATAAACCGTAAATCCTTCCATCCCGATAAGAGGCTCCATTGTGCTGAGTGCTGCAATATCAGGTGCACCAGTTGAAATTTTAATTCCCTTCTCCTGAACCTTCATATCAGCAATTTGATTCCATGGCGTATTGGCCCCTGCCCATATAACAAATAAGTAATCAGGCTTTGAATCAATCACCTTTTGCACATTTGAAGTGAAATCAGTTGCTGCCGGGTCTGCATATTCCTCATGTACAAGCTCAGCTCCCAACTTTATGGCGCTTTCTTTAAAGGCGGCAACCCCATCTCTGCCGAAGGAATTATCGGGTGCCAGCGTAACAATTTTTACTCCTTTACCAGCAATAGCAGCAGCTCCTGCAACAGCATCCTGTGAAGAATTGCGCGCTGTTCGGAAAATATACGGATTATACTCTGAGCCCGTTATACTATCCGCAACGGCAGGCTCCCCAATCATGATTTTTTCATATTCTTCAGCAAGCGGTAAAACTGCCAACGTATCGCCTGAACTTGATGAGCCAACTAAAAAGTCAACCCCATCATCTTCTAACAATTTTGTCGCCTTTTGCACAGCTACCTCTGGTTTTGTTTCAGTATCTTCAACAATAAATTCAATTTTATGTCCAGCAACTGTCCGTGTCCCTCCTGTTGCGTAATCCAAACCAAGTTCAAATCCGCGCACTGTTTGCTCTCCATAAGACTCCAAGGCGCCGGTTCGTGATGCCAGAACACCAATTTTAATCGAATCAGCATTCGAGCCGCTCCCATCACCACCTGTTTTTTCTATCGTACAGGCACTAGCGATCACCATGACAAGCAGTAGAACAACCATAACAAAACGATGTTTTAATGTTTTCATTCTTCTCCTCCCACATTTTGAATATTCAGACTTTGGTACACAAGGCTAATTAGATAAACTTTCATTTAATTTCTTGTATACTAAAAGAACTGAATGACAAACTGATATAATTTCTTTATCTTTCTTAATTAATAAATTTAACATTGACAGTCTATTCCCCTGCTAAACAGAGAAAATACTTGAAATAATAAATAATAGGAGCATGTTTATGTATTATTATTTTGTAGAAGAAAAAATAAAAGAAGCTGTAAATAAAGGAGAATTTGATAACTTGCCTGGGAAAGGAAAACCGCTTAATTTAACCGAAGACATGCCGGGACTTTCTCCTGAATTGAGAATGGCTTACAAAGTACTGAAAAATGCCGGCTTTCTTTCTGAGACCGAAGAGAAAGATAAAGAAAAGATAACTTTCAAAGATTTATACAAGAATGCAACCGATGAAACAGAACAATCTAACTATCAAAAACGTATGGAATTCAACGAATTTATAAAAAATCGTAAACTATACCGCAACAAAAAATTTCAATCCTATGCGGATAAAATATTTAAGAAGTTTTTTTAACGATATACCGGCTAAATACCGGTTTTTTCATTAAATAAGCTAGATACGTTTAATAGATTGACAAAGGGTAGATAATATTCTACTATAATAGCATTTATCTTCAGTGTTAGCGTGAAAAATAGCGGGGTTGTAGTAAAAAAGGGCGCACTTAACTAAGGCAT
>CALGSR010000360.1 GCA_937902115.1 uncultured Bacillus sp.
ACTTGTTAAATTTCTTGGATAATTTACATTTTTTGCTGTTTTTATGATACTATTTACGATATGTAAAGGGGAAGTATTTTTGGATCGTAAGGGGTGCGTTATGGGCAAGAAGATATTTTTTTTGCTTTTTGTTGTGTTTGCAATAGTGATTGTCTTGATTGGGAATAAATATTATCAGGATAAAATTAGCAGCCAAACGGAATCAGCTAAGGCTGCTTTGGAAGAACAGCAAAAAATAGCAGATATGGAAAAACAAAAGGAAATAGAGAAGCAAGGGGCATGGGCAAATAAAAACTGGTACGCAATTGGTGACAGTCTAACCGCAGATAATCGCTATCAACGGATAGTTCAAAAAGAACTCGGTATAAAAAAAGTGATAACAGATGCTGAACCCGGTCAATCGATTCGGACCATGGGAGACAATGCAACAGCAGAGAACTTGCAGGGAATTGATCTCATCACCGTGTTTGGCGGTACGAATGATTTTGGTCATAATAGCCTGCTTGGCACCATGGATGATGGTCAAGACACTCCGACATTTTACGGTGAATTGAAAATGGTCACGGAGAAAATCATAGCCGCAAAAGAGAAGGATGCAGTTGTGGTATTCATCACCCCATTAAAGCGCGGCGTGTTTGATGAAACAGAACCACTGTACACAGATCCCAATGCAGCGGGATATATGCTGGGGGACTATGTCCATGCCATGAAGGAAGTAGCGGAGTTCTATGGCATCCCTGTCATTGATTTATTTGAAGAAAGCGGGATCAATGAGGAGAATTTTGCTGAATTTTTAACGGTAGATAATCTGCATCCAAACGACCTTGGCTATGAAAAAATTTCTAAGGTTATGATCGAAGAGTTAAAAGCGATTCAACCAGGTATCTGGCCAGCCATTGTGCCCGGAAAAGCGGCGCCAATAAATGAAGAAGAAAAAGAAACAAAAGAGAAGGCGAAGAATGAGGAAAGAGAGAAGCCTGACACGGAAGCAAAAAGTGAAGCAGAACAGAAACCAAAGAGCGGTGTAACAGATAAGGCAAAACCGAAGGAAGCGATTCAGAGAAAAACAGAACCGAAGCCTGTTCCAACGCCAAAGCCAAAACCAGCGCCGAAGCCTGCTCCAACACCGAAGCCGGAACCAGCTCCAAAACCAGAACCAAAACCAGAGCCGAAACCAGAACCTAAACCAGCACCAACACCGGAGCCAGAGCCAGCACCGGAACCGGCTCCTGAACCAAAACCTGACCCAGTCCCAGAGCCAACTCCAGGGCCTGAACCGGTGACGGAACCAAAACCAGAGCCAGCACCGGAACCAACAACTCCAGGGCCGGAGCCTGTGTCAGAACCGATATCTTTTGAGTAAAAGAAATTGCAAACTTTGCAGCAAAGCGTGAATCAATAAAGGAAATGAATAAATAATGCAGTCTGGGAATCGTTTCATATGGTTCGTTTTGCGGCGCAAATTAAATAAACAACTGACATGGAAAAAGGCGTGTGCGATGACACACGCCTTTTTTTAGTTGTTGAAAAAATATTTATCACACTCTATAATAAAATTATTCACTTTCCAAATAGGATTAATAATTTCCTATTTGGAAATATAAAATAAAGCGCTTGAAATTAAAAATGTATAACAATCCTGAAGGTAAGTATTTCAAAAAGTGGGATTGTAACCAATTACAAATTAAGAGCGAGACAATGTAAACAAATTATCAAGGTGAAAAAAGTTCAAAATAGTCCAAGGGTCCACATCTACATCTGCATAGATGTGGTTTCTTTTGTGCTTATATGGAAGATTTTTAACTTCAATGACATTGAACGTAGATGAATATCATTGTATGTAAGGAGATAACTAAAATGGAGAAAGCAAAACAACCATATGGAACGGTACTTATTAAAGCTGTTAAAATTCTTGACTTTTTAGCAGCAAATAAAGAACCGCAGTCATTAAATATTATCGCTCAAGAAACAGGTTTCATAAATTCCACTGCATTGAAAATACTAGACACGCTTATTTTTATTGGGTATGTAAAAAAACATCCCGAAAGAACTACAAAAGGAATTAGATGAAACGATCCATTTAGGAATTCTTGAAGGAGACGAAATTCTTACAGTTAATAAACTTGAAACTCAAAAAGCCATTGTATGTTTGAATTCGAGAATTGGGCTAATGAAACCACTTTATTGCTCAGCTATGGGAAAAGCAGTGCTAGCGGAATTTACAGAGAGCGAATTAATGGCATATTTAAATCGAGTAGAGTTAAAGGCTATCGCGAGAAACACCATTACTGAACGCAGCGTTTTATTAAACCAGTTGGCAGATATTAAACGAAAAGGCTATGCTGTTGACGATAGTGAAGGGGAAGATGATGTTTACTGTCTTGGTGTCTCACTTTATTTAAATGGAGAATCGTACGGAGCCTTTAGTATAAGTGTGCCTTTCTATCGAATATCGGCTGATATAGAAAGAGAAATAGTTCATGCGATATTAAAAACAAAGTCTAATATCTTACGCGAATTACAGCAAAATAATGTTTTTATCTAACAAAGAATAATAGCTGTTAAGCAAATAGCTCGTAAGAAATAATAAACTGTAAACTGCTTTTCTTATTTCCAAATAGGAAATAGTTATTCCTAATAAGAAATTTTTTCGTAAAACAGTTGAAAAAATAAATTACACGTTCTATAATAAGGTCAAATGAATTTCCAAATAATATTTATGATTTCCTATTTGGAAATATGTTAGGAGGTGTTAAGGATCAAAAAGGCACAATCGTTGTTTAAAATTGAGAAAAGCGGTGTGATTGCTGTTGTACGAGCTGATTCAAAAGTTCAAGCATTAAAAACAATAGATTCATTGGTAAATGGCGGCATTACAGGAATAGAGATTACATTTACAATCCCTGATGTTGAAGAGGTAATCCGTGAAATTGTTTTCAAATATAAAGACAATCCAGAGATTGTTATTGGTGCTGGAACAGTCCTTGATGCTATTACAGCTAGAATCGCTATTCTTGCCGGAACGGAATTTATCGTAAGTCCAATGTTTGATTCTGAAATAGCAAAAATTTGCAATCTATATCAGATCCCTTATTTACCTGGTTGTATGACCATAACTGAAATGAAAGACGCACTGATTTCCGGTGTCGACATTATAAAGCTATTCCCTGGAAGTCATTATTCGCCAGGTTTTATAGATGCTGTTAAAGCGCCGTTGCCACAAATTAATATTATGCCTACAGGCGGAGTTAATCTCGATAACATGGAGCAATGGTTCGCGAAAGGTTGTGTAGCTGTTGGTGTAGGTGGAAGTTTATTAGCGCCGGCTAAACATGGCGACTATGAACAAGTGTCAAACTTAGCGAAGCAATATATGGAAAAATTCCGTGAAATTAGGTAGGTGACATCATGAACATTCTTACATTTGGGGAAATCATGTTGCGATTTTCAACATACAACGGCACCCATCTTAGTGATGCAGTAAATTTTCAAGCGCATTATGGCGGTGCAGAGGCAAATGTTGCCATTAATTTATCAAATCTTGGACATGAGGCAGCATTCGCTAGTAAAGTTCCTGATACCGCTTTAGGGAATGCGGTTAAAAGACATTTGCAAAAATATGGCGTCAATACAAAGAAAATGGTATTTGGCGGCGAACGCTTAGGCACTTATTATGTTGATAGCGGTGTCGGAGAACGTTCATCATCAGTCATCTACGATAGAGCCTATTCAAGCTTTTCATTATTACAGGAATTAGAATGGGACTTAGATTCATTGCTTGATGGCGTTGAACTCCTTCACGTTTCGGGAATTACCCCGGCGCTTTCTGAAAAATTATCAGATATAACGCTAAATCTAATTAAAGAAGCAAAAAAACGTAATGTCCAAGTCAGCTTCGATATTAATTATCGTTCAAAGCTTTGGGATTATGAACGCGCTTCAAAAGTCCTTGCGATGATTTTACCCTATGTAGATTATTGTTCAGCAGGTAAAATGGATGCCCTTTATTTACTTGGTATTGAAGAGAATAAAACAGACCATCCTGATACAGATTATTACTATAGAAAAATAAATGAAAAATTCCCTAACATTGAAGTATTATATTCCACGAATCGCGAAGTGAAGTCAGCAAGCTCAAATACCTTGCAGGGAACACTTTGGAAAAATGGACAAACATATGCCTCAAAAGTTCATGTAATGGAACCGATTGTTGACCGGGTTGGTGGAGGAGATGCTTTTTCTGCTGGTATACTTCACGGCCTGCTAACAAATACTACTCCAGAATATACAGTTTCATTTGCAACAGCTTTTTCAAGCTTAAAACATACAGTATTTGGTGACTCAAATCCCTTTACAATTAAAGAAACAGAAGATTTAATGAACCGTGGTTCAGCAAAAATTAACAGATAATAGGAGAGATTTTAAATGCAAACACGTTATACACACAGTCCAGAAGATATTCGTCATTATTCAACAGAACAACTACGCCAGGAATTTTTAGTAGAGAAAATTTTTGTACCTGGTGAAGTGACATTAACTTATACACATAACGATCGCATGATTTTTGGTGGGGTTATGCCTACTGATAAACCTTTATCCATTGAGCTTTCAACGGAATTAGGGGTTTCTCATTACCTAGAACGTCGTGAGCTTGGTGTGATCAATATCGGCGGACCTGGTTCAATCGTCATTGAAGGTACAGAAGAGTCGATGAAGAAGCAGGATGGATACTACATTGGGAAAGAAACAAAAGATATCCAATTTAAATCAGATGATGCGGCAAATCCAGCAAAATTCTATACGGTCTCTGTACCAGCTCACCATAAATATCCAAATGTGAAAATCAGCATTGATAATATTGAGCCAAAGGTAACAGGTGAATCAGCTAACTTAAATCATCGTTCGATTTATCAATATCTACACCCAAATGTACTGCAAACATGCCAATTGCAAATGGGTTATACAATTCTTTCACCGGGAAGCGCTTGGAATACAATGCCGGCACATACGCATGATAGACGCATGGAAACGTATCTTTATTTTGATATGAAAGAAGATACAAGAGTATTCCACTTCATGGGAAAACCGGATGAAACGAAACATC
>CALGSR010000361.1 GCA_937902115.1 uncultured Bacillus sp.
CAGAAGAACCATCTGAAATAATATCGACAGCACCGGTAATGGCCGTCACACAACCCAGTCTTTGTGCAACGGTTTTAGCGATTTCTACCGCGTTATTTTTTTCATCTACCTCCGCTGAATCGACTCCCTTTGTCGAAACTTCTAAACCGGCAACAAAGGAAACCTCTGATAAATTCCCTCTAAGAATTGAAATCTTTACCTGTTCAATAATAACTTGGGTCGTTGCATTTCTTAATACGGATGCCCCTGCACCAACCGGATCTAATATCACCGGAATTCCCAGTTCATTTGCCTTTTTCCCGGATGCGAGCATCGAGTCGATCGTTCTTTGATTGAGCGTCCCGATATTAATAACCAGTGCTTTTGAAATTGAAGTGATATCTGCTGCTTCTCCTGAATCATCTGCCATAATCGGTGATGCTCCGATGGCCAGTAGGGCATTAGCGACATCATTTACCGTCACATAGTTAGTGATATTATGTACTAAAGGTACCTGCTCCCTTACTTCTGTTAATAACTTAGCAGTACGTTGTTTTACACTCATTTATTCTCCCCCTTTATGCAGTGATACTCTTGCTGAAATGGAAAAGGACACACCCTCGTTCGGATATGCCCTCCATACATTCAATAGATGGTTTGCGGTATGCTTACCTACGCCGGGATTATCCGTATCAGGTTAATGGGTCGAATTTCGTTCGTATCTTCCTCTCAGCCTAACGCGGTAAGCTCCCCAGATATCTGCCTTTACCGTCTATTATACTACAATAGCCTTCGTTTTACTCTAAAATATAATTGGCCCGGACCTGCTAAGGCAATCCCAATCGCCACGACCAGTATAGTAAGATTATACTCATAGCCATTGGCAGTGGACCACAAACCGTTTGCTCCATGAACTTTTGCAATTGCTACTACCATTGTAGCAGCAATCAACAGTCCTGCAAGTGGAGTAAACAGCCCAAGAACAAAGAGAATACCGCCCACGAATTCAGACAGCCCAGCCATTAGTGCCAGCGGCAGAGCCGGTTTCATATTCATAGACTCTAACCAGCCTGCTGTTCCTTTTAAGCCATGGCCGCCGAATGAGCCGAATAATTTTTGCGCCCCGTGCCCGATAAATAATACCCCTATAACTAAACGAATAATAAATAAACCAATATCTAACATTTTAATTTCCTCCTTGAAAATATACCTAATTTAATTATTTTTAATTCAAGATATATAAGTAAAAAAAATTAGGTTTTTACTTTATTTAACAACCCAATCAATGTTTGTCCCTCTTCGTGACTCAATTCCGAAAACATCTCCGCGATAAAATCCTGATATTGCGGCATCGTCTGAGCCATGAATTCCTCGCCTTTTGCAGTCAATACAATAAAAATCGCACGGCGGTCATTCGGACATTCAGTTCTTTGCAGCAATTCCTTTTTTTCTAATTTATCGATCACATAGGTCATAGACCCGCTGGATATTAAGATGCTTTTTCCTATTTGATGAATAGTCTGTCTTCCTTTAAGATATAGTGTCTCTAGAACGGAAAACTCAGTAATGTTTAAGTTATATTCACTGATTTCTACTCTAATTTGATCCTGAATATTTTTCGCTGTAAGCATTAATGCTTTAAAGGGTTCAGTTTTACAAATCTTCTCCATTGCCTATCACCTCCATTGCTACACCCTATCTCGAATTATATTATCTTTAATTAAAGGTAATAATATACTATATATTCGAAGCTGTCAACATCTTTCCTCATGAAATTTTGTAACAAAATACATCTATGAGTGAGCACTCTCAACTCAGTATGTGCATGTCGCGCAGTCTTAGTTTCACAAAAAAAGTGCCGTCTCTATTGATTAATCGAATAAAGACTGGCACGTGTTTCATGTTCTATTATTTTTCTGAACTTAATTTCATATTTTCTGCTAGTGTAATTACTTCATCTGCTGTCAAATCCGGGTTCTCAATGATGATAGAATAGCGCATGCCGTTTTCATCCCAACTAATGGCATTAATTTCTTTCCAATACTCGGTTATTTGGCCACGGATTTTGTATTCACTTTCTTGAAGCTTCGCATCTTCTCCTTCAGGTGTAACGAACACAGCATAACTAAAAGCGTGAATACCGTCTTTTTGATATTGCAGATTTAGTTCAGTACGATTGATTTCACCGTTCAGTACATCCCATGCTACATTTTCAAGTTGGACATCCTTTTCGTCAAAAACAAGGAATGGCTCACCTAATGCCTTTTCCGCATCTTCAATTGTGCCTGTTTCCGACTTAAATTCATCCTCCATAGTCTTGATATCTACATCTGCAGGCAAATCAAGCGTGAAAGTATCTTTTTCAAACTCAGGTGAAAAATCAATTTCTTCGTATATGATTTCAGAACGAATATCCCCGGCAGAGACGATAGATTTCAAGATAAACCATGATTTTTGGTCAATCCAAAACTCCATGTCACCTAAAATTCCCCCTTTTTCATTCGCTTTTACCTTTAAATGATACGTATCAAAGCCAAGAATTTTCTCCTCTCCAGCTAATTCATAGGAATGTGTATCTTTTATCCCTTCAAGCATCGCTGTTAACTGTTCTTTTTGTGTCATGGATGATGACTGTACCGCCTCGGGCAAATCTATTTGATAGGCTGTATCACTGCCTTTTTCATAGGTTATAAGTTTCTCTCCGTCATTTAACGCATAAGCACTAATATCCTTGTTCATCAAATCAGTTGTAATCACTTTACGCGTTCCATCAGCCTTGACAAATTCTTCAATTGCCATATCATCTTGAAGGACTTTTCCTTCGTAAGATTTCATTACTGCCTTGCCGTAGTATGCCTGTTCAGTTTTCTTTCCGCTTTCTAATACTTGATTCACAACTTCCTCTGCTGATGCACTCATCTCTCCCGTACACCCTGTAAGCAACGATATTGATAATAAACCTCCTGCAATTAGATTCCTTATTTTCATCTTATATAACTTCCTCTCTCAGCCAGCAAACGACTATTGTACCAAAATCTTCAGCTGACCATAATTTTATTTTTCCACCATGCCGTTCGATCAGAATTTTCGCCACACTTAAGCCAAGGCCCGAGCTTCCTCCCTGTCCTCTTGCCCCTTCCCCCTGGACAAAAGGCTGAAAAACACTTTCCTGCTTTTCGTGTGGAATATAACTTCCTTCATTTTGAATAAACAGAACGGTTCCGTTTTGTCTCCAATCATCCACTTCTTGGGAAAAGGGAGGGAAAACCCAGTCAGGAAGGGATTCGTCATGTGATACAGCACCAAGCCAGATATTCTGTCCTTCTTCCGTGTGGCGGATCCCATTCATCATCAAATTATCCACGACGCGCACCATATGTTTGACGCTGATAACAATGCTTTGTTGGACAGATTGCTGTATGTGCAGCTTGATCCCCTTTTTCAGGCAGGGTTCTTCATAACCAGTCAAAAGCATATCAAAAAATTCCTCACTGTCCACTTCAATAAATTCCATTTTTTCCTTCGAAGACTGGAGGGCCGTATAGACACTCAAATCATCAAGCATTTGTTTCATATAGGCCATTTTTTCAAATAAAATCGTTTGATACTCCCGTTTTTCACTGTCGGATAACTGCTCCTTATTTTGTAATGCTTCCGTGTAAGCTTGAATCACAGTTAAAGGGGTTTTTAAATCATGTGATAAGGAGGCAACAATAAACTCCTTCTCTTGCTGCTGTTTAGCCAGCTCATTTCTTGATTGTTCAATTTGCTCCTTCATTTGATAAAAATTTAGCAATACCTCGCCTATTTCATCCTTTGCAGCCGGGAGGTTTTGTATAGATTCTCCCATGGCGAACGCCGTCATTTGCGAACGTAGCTGCTGGAGTGGCCGATTCAGCTTGCGATTGAGAAGGATCACAATCATGATATAGGTCAGGGTGAAAAAGACCGTAAAAAGAATCCCGAGAATAAGAGAGCGGTTCTGCACGCCTTCCATCCATTGCTCGCGGGCAAAAGTTACTTCATAGATGCCAATCACTTTTCCCTCGCTGAATACCGGTTTCTTAATCGAGTACGTCCGCAATTTTTTCTCTAGTTGATTCAGGTTCTCATAAAGTTTAGTCCGAGTGTTGTGATAGAGATTGACGGAAGATGGATCTTTAATGGAGGTATACAATAATGCTCCGTCATAGCGATAGAGAGAGATTTTAATACTATCATTCGCTGCCTCGCTTACTGCCTGATAATTTTTCTCAGGTTGGATCTGATAAAGTTTTTTATCTTCTAAAATCAACTCTATTGCTGAGAGTTTACTCGTTATTTCCATATACTCAATAAAATCCTGTTTTTGATCAAAATGACTCATCATGAGATAGAGGGCAAAAAGAGCAGCCACAGGCAAAAGCATCACAATGAAATAGCTTACCATCAACCAGTATTTAATTTTCATCCTTCCGGCTCACCGATAAAGCGGTAACCGACACCCCAAACTGTCTGAATATATTTGGCCGAACGCATTTCATCCTTCAGCTTTGTACGAAGTCCTTTAATATGGACGGTCACAGTGTTATTGCCGTTTAGATCCTCCTGCTGCCAAATATGCTGATAAAGCTCTGATTTTGAAAAAGTTTGAAATGGATTCTTTGCCAAAAGCAAGAGCAAGTCCTTTTCCTTTGCTGTTAAAAGCAGCGCCTCATCCTGCAGATATACAGCATTTTTTGCAAAATCAATTCGCAGCCCATGAAGATAAGCTGTTTGCTCCTCCTGATTCCCCTTATCCATATAGCGTCGGTACCTTCTTAAATGGGAGCTGATTCTGGCACTTAATTCTTCAAGGCTGAAGGGTTTTGTAATATAATCATCCGCCCCAATGTCCAAGCCCTGTATCATGCTCGCTTGTTCATTCCTGGCGCTGATAATCAGAAGCGGCACCTCACTTCTGAGGCGAATTGTTTTACAGAGCGTGAAACCATCCATTTCAGGCATCATGACATCCGCTAAGACAAGATCATAAGAACCCTGCTGAAAATCTTCCAAACCCTCTTTACCTGTTGATGCCCACGTCACTAAATAATTCTGCTTGCGCAAGTAATCACAAATAATCCGGGCTATTTCACGATCATCTTCCACTAATAGTATTGCTTCTTTCTCCCCCATTGCTTATCCCTCTCTCTGTATCTATTATAAGAAATTAAAACTAGTGCTTCAGATAATTAATAAATGCTTAATAATTATAACAATCTCTATTGTGGGGCAATGAGCGAACAACAGCAAATCTTACTGCTAGTTAATGCGGGATAAATAGAAACAGGGATTCCCTTAATGCAAGAGAATCCCTGTTTCTATTTATTGTGCAACTGTGCGTTCTTTTTTCTTTATCGTAATTCATCCAAGCAGCTTCACTAAACTGTTCAATGGTCTGTAATAGCATGTCCTTAACATTTATTTAACTCCAACACCCGTTCTTCCAATATCCTCTCAATATTCGGATGATAACCTAAGCAACTGCATAATACTATTTTTTTTGTCGATCTTTTTTTCATTTCAACAATTGTCTTTTTCATAGAAGTCATTAATCTCCCGGTAAAGAGCAGATAAGGAATAATATAAATTTCAGCAAAATCTAATTGCACAGCTTCATTTAATGCTGCTGTAAACTTTTGTCCCATTCCATGTAAATAACAATCCTTAACTGTCGAGGAACCTATCCTTTCCTGCAGCATTTCTGCGATTTGTCCCAGATCTCTTTTCACATCAGGGTCATTGCTTCCTCTTCCTACCAATAAAATACAAGCCCTATCTGAGATTTGCTTATTTTTTTCAAAAAGACGTTCGGTAATAATATCAATCATCTTTGCATGTACACCAATTGGATTGCCATATTGAACGGTAACATCCGGATACTTTTCTTGGAGTTTTGAAAGTACCTCAGGGATATCCTTTTTTGCATGCCCAGCTGTCAGCAAGAGAAGGGGAATAACCTTAATATGGGATGCCCCACGGGAAATGCAACGCTCGAAGGCCCCTTCTATTGTAGGAGATGCTAGTTCAAGAAAACCGTATTCCTGTATTTCTGCGGTGTTATTTATCCTACATTTTTTTATAAAAGAAACTGCCTGCTCACAGCCTTCGCGGCTTCTGCTGCCATGACATACGTATAGAATGGCCTCCACAATAAATTCATCTCCTTCTTGCTGGCATTTTAAGCCCATTGCTTCAATCCTCTAGATTTAATATATACAAAAAAGGTCTATTAATTTTGAAATCATTGAAACTGTCTTAGAAATAAGTATAACGAACGCGACAGAAATGTCTAGTATTCCGATTGTATTTATTAATAAACTTGAATTACATAGTTTTTTTACTAATAAAAATGAGATAAAGAGCCCTTCCTCATGGAAAGGCTCTTTCTACTTCATCACGCCATGCAGCACACTGATACTTTCTTCCAGCAGAACCGCGGCAATAATCAGAGCAAAGATGGGATTAATATAGCTCAATCCGGCAATCATCTGCCCTTACGAAAAATACAAAATGTAAGGTTTCTATACTTTAATTTCATTTTTCTTTAATGCTAATTTTGCCACTGCAGCAACTGCATAATATATTACGATCCCTATAACTAAAGATAAAATTAATCCTAACGGAGTAGCCTCAGAATGAAAGGTGTTCCCATGCATTCTAATAATATACAAGGGATATCCAAATAAATCCGGACTCGAATTAATATTCGAATAACCTAATAGTTTTAAGATAATAGGTGAAGACACCATGACGGCACAATACGCTAGAGTAAGACTTATTCCGCCAAATAGTGCTTTAATAAATTTAATCATTGCATATACCCCATTTCTTTCAATGACTTTGTTACATTTTGCCCATCGGGAAACTTTGGATGAAGAAATATTATATTTAAAAGAGAAAAGAGAAAGAATATACTCACAAATTGAGTATTCCAAAACACCGTTAACATTATCGATATTACTATAGGCAATAACGAACCAGCAATTGCAACGATAAAATTTTTATATGATTTATCGAATTTTTTATTGACTACATAAAAACACCTTAAATTCATCTCTATTTTAAAGTCATTTATCTTCCTATGTTCTGATACATTAAACACCATTATCCCAAGAATATGCCCCAATTCATGAATGAAAAAAACTAAGATTGAAGCAAGAATACAATTCATCATTTTAATATTGGCTTCCTTAAAAATAAAACTTCAATTAAGAGAAAGAAGAAACTAGCGATCGAAATATTGATAAGATTAATGATATATGGTGTTTGTATATACTGATTGATGACAAAATCTAACATAAAAACAAATAGAATGATAGAGATTAACACTATGGGCCTATTAGATTCATTTATACTTAGTGCAAACCCAAAAAACATAGAAACCATAATAACAAGAGCCATGGAACTTAGGTTATTGAGATTAAAAATATTAACAATATCCTGTTTGGTAGGAACTAGTGTAAATAAAATGAACAATGCATGTGCACTAAAAGAGATTAAAAAGATAAACAAAACCCTTGGCAGGAAATAATGGTGCTTCTTTAAATTTAACTGGTATATTGAATTTTTAAACCTCCTAAAATAATTGCCAGTCAGCAAGGGAACCATAACGAAAATTTCCTTTAGTCCAAAGTTAGCTAAAGAGGAATAAATTTGCGCATATGTCAGTTTGTCTACAAAGTAGTAAGCTCCTATTGTAAATATGATAATGAGGATTAACACTAAAAACTGCTCTTTAAAAACTTGATTTCTATAAAAATGTAAATATTCTAGTTGAAGATTAGTTATAAAATGATTCTTTTGAAATTTAACCCCTTTTTTCTTGCTCATAGGTATCTGATAATTCATTTCTCCAAAAATCCCCATCAAAAATACGGTGGAAATTTTATATAAAGAAACAGCAATCACAATCAATCCGATAACCAGTGCCACTAAAAAGAATAACGGCTTCTCTGCAAATAGTTTTGCAAAATATTTTTCAGTTCCATACAAAAATACACCTACGAAGGTGATTAAACATAAAGCATTCCATATAAAACTTTCACTATTTTTTCTTACTATTTTCTTTATAAAAACATTAAAAACCATCCAAGCAGTAAGTGATGAATAAAAAATAAAAGTTATTGAAAAAAACAATGACATGAAATAAAAGGATAAAATTTCGTTATCATTAAACATGTAAATAATGAAAAACGGCAAAAACATCAGAGTTATGCAGGCCCAAAAAAAGGCTTACAGATATGCATAGCTCCCTATAAGCAGCTGATACGCTTTAAGGTGAGTATTCAAGAACAATGAAACAAATACATTACTTTTCAATTTATTTCTGGAAAGAATGATAAAGGAAATTGCCACTACCGCACTTACATTGATTATATGTATATATTGCTCCCTCCAATTAATTGGAAGACTATTAAAAAAGTTCACCATGAAAACAGAATAGATTGTGTATACTAGAATAACTCCCATTATAGCTGCTATTATATGAGATGGATATTTCATTAAAATATTCTTGGTTTTAACCAATAACCTTGGTGTTTCTATATTCTTTAGCACTTGAATTGTTAATTTCATCTAGCAACCCCTCAATATGTTTGTAATAATCCTGATTCACCTCCTTATAGATATTCTCTAAGTTCATATTCCCGTATTTCGCCTCAATTTTCTGTCTTTTACTATTTAATTTTATAACTCCATCCCTTAAAATCATTAAGCTATCAAATAAATCTTGACCAAAACTTAAATAATGAGTAGAAATTAATAACCCTATCCCCTTAGACTTTAAAATTTCCAATACATTTTTTAATACAATGATCATATCCGGATCGAGGCCATTGGTAGGTTCATCAAAAATAATAAAGTCGCTTTTCTTAAATAGCTGTGATACAATCTGTGTTTTTTTCTTATTTCCATGTGATAAATTGATAATTGGATAATCCAAATATTTTTCTAACTCAAAAATATTTATTAATTGATTCAGCAGTTCATCACGGCTATCATGCGGATAAGTATTTTTCATGAGTGAGAAGTATTCCTTTGGTGTTAAGTAATCAATAATATCGATATCATCTGATATATAGGAAACATGTTTCTTAAAATAATCAACATCTTGAGATTGATCAAAAGATATTAATTTATTATTTATTTTCAAAGTACCTTCAAACTCCATGAGGCCAACTAATGATTTAATAATGGTTGTTTTTCCGGCACCATTGTGACCAAGTAATAAGGTAACTTCACCTTTATTTATTTCAATTAAAACATGTGACAACTTAAAAGATTCACCATGTGTTTTATTTTCTATATATAATTGCATTCAATCCCCCCAGAATAGAGTTTCATAGAACGCAAGGGAGAAGTTCTTCTTCCTTGCGTTCTACAATCTTTCCTATTAAATTCATTAAAAGAACATATAAGTATACTCCTACTGTATTTTGCGAAAATACAGTATTCATCTTTTCACTTCATCCAATAATAGACATAAATAGTACCACAGACATTGGTAATCATTGGGATTTTTACATAAAGTATACAAAAGTGTACTATTTTTGGGGAATTTTAAAAATAGACAAAAGGAGAGTAATCAACTTGTGATTACTCTCCTGAATAAGGTTACTGATTTCATTTGAGGGAACGATAGAAGCGTCCAAAATATCAGCATCGCTGTAATTAACTTAGCTCGCCCCTCATTGATTTTCCTCAAAATTACTGAAATGCCTTATCATTAGGATACACTGTATCCTGACAAGACTTTTATACTCCAATCTTCTATTTCAGCTGATTTTATGGATTTGTTACATATCCTAGTCAGTACACTTAATATATCCTTGAGAAAGTCTTCAGCTGTATGATACTGATTAAAATGACTTCCCTTTCTATTAAACTTTTGTGTTATCAAGGTAATTTGCTCCATGATGAACTCTGCTTCTTTTTTAGTGCACCATATCACTCCGAATTCGTTAGTTGCACAGTTTTTTCGAGGGCAAAGAATCCCATCTTCCAAATAAAAAGGGCTGTCTCGTTTAATCCAGCAAAAAACCACTTTGTTGATTTCATTGTTCATTCCAATACAAAAATCTATCGGCAGCGAGGCTGATGTTGCTACCGATTGATTCTGCAAATAAATAAAATGGCTATAATTGTTCTCAAGCAAACGGCGGGCATCTTCGGTATTAAACCGATTGGTTTTCAAAATAAAAGAAAATTCACCGAGCCAATCTGATTCATAGATACAGTTCGACATTCTTTCATGCAACTCGTATTTTTCGGATTCTTTCACAACTTCATATATGTACAAATTCCTATTAATCGAATGGAAATCAATTTCATCATATTCTTTCAATAATATATATCTCTTTTCTAGGAATGACGTAATAACCAATAAATGTTTGTACATTGAATTCCAAGCCAAATGCGCCATTAATTTGCTGGTGTAAATCCTGTCTATAGAAACAACTTTTCTGAGCTGTTCATCTATGCTGCTCATATATTCCACGCTTTCTTAGTTAAAAAATCCAAAACATTAATTGAAATACCTTAATTATAATTTAAACACTTTTTGGAAGTAATGGAATGAGTGCAGTTAAAACAAATCTTTTAGCAGGCCTAAGATAGCAATAAGATTACATAATAAAGGAATAATACTGAAGGAATAGAGGATAAAACTACATGAACACCAGTTAAAAATATGCTAAAAAAGAAGCTGAATGATCTACTATTCGGGTAGAGCATCTAGCTTCTTTTTATCTAAAATGATATGGTTGGTTAGCTTTCTAAGCAAAAATAAATTATGTATGGCGGAGAAGGAGGGATTTGAACCCTCGCGCCAGTTGCCCGACCTACGCCCTTTCCAGGGGCGCCTCTTCAGCCGCTTGAGTACTTCCCCAAATCGAAAAGCGGAAGCGCCTTGTCCAGCGACGAGACTATCCAGGATGTGCTGACTT
>CALGSR010000362.1 GCA_937902115.1 uncultured Bacillus sp.
ACTGTCATCATCGGCGATCCGCATAAAGAGAAAAATGAGATCATGTTCCGCGCACTCGGCCGCTATATTCAGGGCTTAAACGGACGTTATATTACAGCTGAGGATGTCGGGACTACAGTCGCTGATATGGATATCATTCACGAAGAAACGGATTATGTTACTGGCATTTCGCCGGAGTTTGGTTCATCGGGAAATCCTTCGCCAGTTACCGCTTATGGTGTATACCGCGGCATGAAGGCAGCAGCGAAAGAAGTCTTTGGTACGGACTCATTGGAAGGGAAGACCGTTGCGATTCAAGGAGTAGGAAATGTTGCGTATGTACTATGCCGCTATCTTCATGAAGAAGGAGCGAAACTGTTAGTTACCGATATCAGAAAATCAGCCGTGCAAAAGGCTGTTGAGGATTTTGGTGCACAAGCACTTGAACTGGATGAAATCTATGAGGCAAAATGCGATATCTTCGCCCCGTGTGCTCTTGGTGCTGTTATTAATGATGAAACGATTCCAAAGCTGAAAGCTAGGGTTATCGCCGGTTCAGCGAATAATCAATTAAAGGATGCAAAGCATGGCGATAAGATTCATGAAATGGGAATCGTCTATGCGCCGGATTATGTTATTAATGCCGGGGGTGTAATCAATGTAGCCGATGAACTGTATGGCTATCACCCGGACCGTGCGATGCGAAAAGTGGAAACAATTTATGACAACATCGCCAAAGTTATTGAAATATCGAAGCGCGATAGTATTCCGACCTATCTAGCAGCCGACCGGATGGCAGAGGAACGTATCGAAAAAATGCGGAATTCAAGAAGCCAATTTCTACAAAATAATCTTCATATTTTAAACAGAAGAAAATAGCTGAAATGAGAACGGGAGAGACTGTCGTTTTGCAGTCTCTCTTGTAAGTCGATGATGCTTAAGGACGAAGAATCGTAACGGAGGCGGTCTTGTGCGTGAACAGAAATTTAGAATGCTCATTATCAATCCCAGCTTAAATAGGACAAAAATTGGTGTGTTTGAAAATGAAATTTCAATCTTCGAGGAAATCATCACACACCATATTGGAGGGGGAAATTCCTATAAAAGAATAACCGACCAAGCAGAACTCCGTAAAAACAGTATTTTGGGAATTTTACATAACGAAGGAATCAACATTTCCAAGCTGGATGCAGTATGTGCCCGGGGCGGGCTGATGCGCCCGATTGAAGGCGGTACGTATGAGGTTAATGAGCAGATGCTGAAGGATTTGCGCTGTGGCTTTTCGGGAGAGCATGCCTCCAATTTGGGTGGGATTATTGCCTATGAGATTGCCTCAGGACTGAATATTCCTGCCTATATTGTTGATCCGGTCGTTGTCGATGAACTGGAACCAATTGCCCGTATTTCCGGTTTTCCTTTCATTGAACGGAGAAGCATCTTTCACGCTTTAAATCAAAAAGCGGCGGCACGAAGAGTCGCAAAGGAGCTTGGGAGTCATTACGAAGAAATGAATTTAATTGTTGCCCATTTAGGTAGAGGCATAACGGTTGGTGTTCATAAGCAGGGAAGGGTTGTTGATGTCAATGATGGCTTGCATGGAGAGGGACCATTTAGTCCAGAACGAGCCGGAACCGTTCCAACAGGAGCCCTGATCAATCTTTGTTTTTCTGGTAAATACAGTAAGGAAGAAATCATTTCTATGCTCGTGGAAAAAAGCGGTTTTGTTGGTTATTTAGGAACAATTGAACCAGCGCAGGTGGAAAAAATGGTACTGAATGGCGACAAACAAGCGGAGTTCATTTATTCCGCCATGGCATACCAAGTAGCAAAGGAAATCGGTTCTGCCGGTTCCGTATTAGCGGGCATGGTGGATGCAATTATTTTAACTGGAGAACTGGCAAAAGGAAAAAGCTTTACTGCTCAAATTAGCGACCGTGTGAATTGGATTGCCGATGTCTTTGTCCACCCGGGAGAAAATGAACTCCTAGGATTAGCGGAGGGAGCTTTAAGGGTGTTACACGGTGAGGAAGAAGCAAAGGAATATCCAAACGTGAAGGTGTCCATTGAAAGATAGAATACACGGTAATGCAACCTTTGGCAGATGAGGAGATAGCAAAGGATAAATATTTCAGAAGATGACCGTTGACTGGTATTTTACTATAGGGAGGTTACTTAATTGGCAATTGAATATGATCTCGTCATCCTTGGCGGGGGAACGGGCGGTTATGTAGCGGCGATACGTGCCGCACAACTCGGATTGAAAACAGCGGTAGTAGAAAAAGAAAAGCTGGGCGGTACCTGTCTTCATAAAGGATGTATCCCATCAAAGGCATTATTGCGGAGTGCGGAAGTGTATGCAACGGTCAAACGCAGTGAAGAGTTTGGCGTTTCAGCTAGTGCTATTTCGCTGAATTTTGCAAAAGTACAGGAACGAAAAGAAAAAATTGTTTCCCAGCTTCATAAAGGGGTACAGCATCTGATGAAAAAGGGAAAGATTGATGTGTATGAAGGCACAGGACGCATTTTGGGCCCTTCGATTTTTTCTCCTCTTCCCGGAACGATCTCCGTTGAAATGAACAGTGGCAGTGAAAATGAAATGCTTATTCCAAAAAATGTCATCATTGCCACCGGCTCACGTCCGAAAACTTTGCCAGGGCTTGAAGTCGATGGTAAATTTGTTCTCTCATCAGATGAAGCCTTAAGAATGGAAGAAGTGCCGCAATCGATCATCATTGTCGGCGGAGGGGTCATTGGGGTTGAATGGGCATCGATGCTCGCAGATTTTGGCACAGAAGTCACGGTGCTTGAATATGCAGGACGCATTTTGCCGACAGAGGATCAAGAGATTTCTAGAGAGATGCAGCGCTTGCTCAAAAAGAAAGGCATTAAAATATTGACAGGTGCGAAAGTGATTCCGGAATCAATGCAGAAAGAGCATCGGGTTACCGTTACAGCGATTATCAACAATGAACCAAGAGAATTCGCAGCAGAAAAGCTCCTTCTCTCCGTTGGCAGACAGGCAAATATTGAAGAAATCGGTCTTGAAAATACAGAAGTGGTGCTCCAAGATGGCGTCATTAAGACGAATGAATATTATCAAACGAAGGAATCTCATATTTACGCGATTGGTGATTGTATCGGCGGGATTCAGCTGGCCCATGTTGCATCGCATGAGGGCATTACGGCTGTAGAACATATCGCAGGCGCACACCCGCAGCTTCTTGATTACAATATGATTCCTTCCTGTATTTACAGTCATCCTGAAGCAGCAAAGGTAGGACTCACAGAAGAAGAAGCTATCGCCAGTGGGCATAGAGTGAAAACAGGAAAATTTTCATTCCGGGCGATTGGCAAAGCTTTGGTATTTGGTGAAAGTGATGGGTTTGTAAAAATCATAGCAGATGAGGAAACAGATGATGTTCTTGGCGTGCACATGATCGGACCGAATGTCACTGACTTAATTTCCGAAGCAGGGCTTGCCCGGGTACTTGATGCAACACCATGGGAAATCGCCCACACGATACATCCGCATCCAAGTCTTTCAGAAGTTATGGGTGAGGCCGCATTAGCCGTTGATGGCAAAGCGATTCATGGATAAGTGATAACTCCATCGTGGGGATTTTCTTTGATCCCCACTGATGGAAGGTAAAAAAAGCAACCGTAACGAATTTTTTGAGAACGATTTTGGAAAAAGGCAGGGAGGTATTTAGATGGGAGAAAATCGTCACAAGGCACTTGGTTTAAGTGATGAGCAGGTAGTAGAGATGTACGAAACTATGCTTTTAGCAAGAAAAATAGATGAAAGAATGTGGCTGTTGAATCGAGCAGGAAAGATGGCTTTCGTTGTTTCCTGTCAAGGACAGGAGGCCGCGCAGGTCGGTGCATCCTTTGCTCTTGACCGCAGTAAAGACTATTGTTTGCCGTATTACCGCGATTTAGGTGTTGTACTAGCATTTGGCATGACAGCAAAGGAAATTATGCTGCATGGATTTGGCAAAGGAGAGGACCCCAATTCCGGCGGACGGCAAATGCCTGGTCACTTTGGGCAAAAGAAAAACCGGATTGTCACCGGTTCTTCTCCAGTCACAACGCAGGTGCCCCATGCCACTGGAATTGCTCTTGGGGCAAAAATGCAAGGAGAAGATTTAGTATCTTTTGTGACATTCGGTGAAGGTTCCTCCAATCAGGGCGATTTTCACGAGGGTATCAACTTTGCCAGTGTCCATAAGCTGCCTGTTATCTTTATGTGTGAAAATAATGGCTACGCTATTTCTATTCCGATGAAAAAACAAATGGCATGTGAGCGTGTGTCAGATCGGGCTGTTGGGTATGGAATTCCAGGGGTGACAGTGGATGGGAATGACCCGCTTGAGGTTTACAAAGCAGTGAAAGAAGCAGCAGACCGAGCAAGACGCGGCGAAGGGCCGACGTTAATTGAGTCTGTCGCCTATCGTCTAACCCCGCATTCTTCAGATGACGATGATTCTGCCTACCGGACTAAGGATGAGGTAACGGAAGCGAAAACGAAGGATCCATTGGTAACATTCCGTGCTTATTTACAGGGCGCGGGCGTTTTATCAGAGGATAAGGAAGCGGAAATTAAAACACGTTTAGCGGGTATCGTCAACGAGGCAACGACATATGCCGAAAAGGCGCCATATGCGGATCCTGAACATGCCCTGCGTTATGTGTATGCGGAAGAACAGGAAGGGGGGAAATAAGACATGGCTGTAATATCATATATTGATGCTGTGACACTTGCGATTCGCGAAGAAATGGAAAGAGATCCGCGAGTGTTTATTATGGGCGAGGATGTTGGAGTAAAAGGCGGTGTATTTAAAGCAACACAGGGACTGTATGAGCAGTTTGGCGAACAAAGAGTCATCGACACACCTTTGGCCGAATCGGCGATTGCCGGGGTTGGCATCGGAGCTGCGATGTACGGGATGCGGCCGATTGCCGAAATGCAGTTTGCCGATTTTATTATGCCGGCCGTGAACCAAATCATTTCGGAGGCGGCAAAAATTCGCTATCGCTCCAATAATGATTGGAGTTGTCCGATCGTGATTCGTGCTCCATACGGCGGCGGAGTTCATGGTGCGCTCTATCATTCGCAATCCGTTGAGGCTGTATTTGCCAATCAGCCGGGACTGAAAATTGTCATGCCGTCTACACCATATGATGTGAAAGGACTGTTAAAAGCAGCGATTCGCGATGAGGATCCAGTCTTATTTTTCGAACATAAACGAGCTTACCGTCTTCTGAAGGAAGAAGTGCCGGAAGATGATTATGTGCTGCCCATCGGCAAAGCAGATGTAAAGCGTGTGGGAGAAGACATTACCGTCATTACGTATGGTTTGTGTGTCCATTTCGCTCTTCAGGCTGCGGAAAAGCTGGCGGCAGAGGGTATTTCGGTACATGTAGTGGATTTACGTACCGTTTATCCGCTTGATAAAGAAACGATTATTGAAGGTGCGGCAAAAACAGGCAAGGTGCTCTTAGTTACAGAGGACAATAAAGAAGGCAGCATTATCGGTGAAGTGGCAGCAATTATTGCCGAGAACTGCTTGTTCGATTTAGATGCTCCAATCAAGCGCCTTGCCGGTCCGGATGTCCCGGCGATGCCATATGCGCCAACGATGGAGAAGTATTTTATGATGAACGAAGAAAAAATAGAAAAAGCGATGCGGGAATTGGCAGAGTTTTAACTTTAACGAAGGGGAGGGTCAAGTTTTGGCCATAGAAAAAATAACAATGCCTCAGCTAGGTGAGAGCGTAACGGAAGGAACGATTACGAAATGGCTTGTTGCGGCCGGTGACCGAGTGAATCAATATGATCCGCTGGCAGAAGTCATGACCGATAAAGTAACGGCAGAAATTCCTTCCATGTTTACAGGGATTGTAATGGAACTAGGGAAAGAGGATCAAACGTATGCAGTGGGCGAGGTTATTTGTTCCATTGAAACAGAAGATGCGGGGAGCGAACCTGCTCCTGCTGTAAAAGAAACAGTGGAACAAGTATCAGCTCCAGTGAAGGAAGAGGCAGAGACAGCGGGCAAAAATCGCTATTCTCCAGCAGTCCTAAAGCTGTCACAGGAGCAGGGCATTGATTTAAGTGTCATAAAGGGGACTGGTGCCGGCGGACGAATTACACGCAAGGATGTGCAGAAGATCATCGAATCCGGTGTTATTCCAGAGGCTCCGCAAGCTTTGAAAGAAGCAGAACCAACAGTAGTGCAGCCGCAAGTGCAGCAGCCTAAAGAAACTGTTACTCAGGATATCCCGCGCTGGGAAAACAAGGGGAGCGGGGATGTTGAAGTTCCAGTTACCGGAGTGCGGAAAGCCATTGCTTCAAATATGATACGGAGCAAGAGTGAAATCCCTCATGCTTGGATGATGATGGAGGTTGATGTGACCAATCTCGTGAAATACCGGCAGGAGGTAAAAGATGAGTTTAAGAAAAAAGAAGGCTTCAATTTAACCTATTTCGCCTTTTTTATTAAAGCTGTTGCACAGGCCCTGAAAGAATTCCCACAGTTAAATTCAACATGGGCAGGCGATAAAATTATCATAAGAAAAGATATAAATATTTCGATCGCGGTCGCTCATGACGAAGAACTGTTTGTCCCAGTGATTAAACATGCGGATGAAAAATCAATTAAGGCTATTGCCAGAGAAATTACGGAACTTGCTGCAAAGGCGAGAAGCGGGCGCTTAAGTGTCAATGATATGCAGGGCGGAACCTTCACGATCAATAACACGGGAACGTTCGGTTCGATTCAGTCTGTCGGGATCATCAATTATCCGCAGGCGGCTATATTACAAGTTGAATCCATTGTCAAGCGTCCTGTTGTAATCGATGACATGCTGGCCATCAGGGATATGATCAATCTTTGTCTCTCCCTCGATCACCGCATCCTTGACGGTTTAATTTGTGGTAAGTTTTTATCCAGAGTAAAAGAATTTCTTGAGAAAATATCGATAGAACATACTTCTGTTTATTAATAACTTTGATAAAAACACTGATTCATCTTTATGAGTCAGTGTTTTTCTTGTTGCTAGATTTGATTCCCTGTAATAAAATTATATTATGAAACAAAAATTTTGAATTTTATCACAATTAATTACCTAAAATTTACATTTGATGAGTAATTTGAAGGGGGGGAATGCTGTCTGTTGCAGGCGGCAGTGTATGAGCTTAGAGGATATCATTGGATACTCATTTCCAGAACAGACCTATGAGGGCTGGAAGCAAAAAGCAGAAGAATCCTTAAAAGGTAAAAGCTTGGAAGGTCTTTCAAAGAAAACTTACGAAAACATTCAATTGAAACCGCTTTACACAAAAGAGGATCGGGAAGGAAAAGAGGTTCCTCAATTTCCTGGTCAGGGAGATTATCGGCGCGGAAGCAAAGCTTTAGGTTATATCGAAGAAAATTGGAAAATTGCGCAAAAAATCAGTACTCCTGATGTAGCGCAATTAAAAGAACGCTTAACATCCTCAATGAAAAAAGGACAAAATACGGTTTCCTTCGTTCCAACGCAAGAAATCATTAAGGGATTACCTGAAGTTTTGGAAGGAATCGATAGCAGCACTCCTTTTGCGATCAATGCGGAATGCTTGCTGGATGAAATACTAATGAAGCTAGAAGAAGTGGACAATAGCGGTCAAATCAGCGGCTATATAGCGCAGGATCCTGTTTCCTTACATGCAAAGGCCGGCAGTAATTTTTCACAAATCGAGGAAGAATATGCCGGTTTTGCGGAAAAGATTCAAAAGGCGAATCAAATTAGTGCCAATCTTAGAACAATTTTAACGGATACAACTTTATACCATAATGGAGGGGCCAATGCAGTACAGGAATTAGCGATTGCTCTGGCTACGGCCGTTTATCATATTGAACAACTGGAGAATCATGGAATAAGCGTCGATGAGATCATTTCAAAAATGGTGTTTCATTTTTCTATTGGCAGCAACTTCTTTTTGGAAACAGCTAAATTAAGAGCAGCAAGAGTGCTTTGGAGTAAAATGACTGAGGCTTACCAAGTGGCAGAAGAGCTACAAGGGCAAATGGAGATTTCTGCCGATACTTCTTGGTTTACGAAAACGGTGTATGATCCATATGTAAATTTACTGCGTGCCGGTAATGAAGCGTTTGCTGCAGTCCTCGGCGGAGTACAGTATTTACATGTGAGTCCTTTTAATGAGCCTGAAGGGGAGTCCAGTGAATTTTCCGAACGGATTGCCCGCAATACACAGCTTTTATTAAAAAATGAAGCACGTCTTGGTTCGATTATCGATCCTGCCGGAGGTTCTTGGTATATCGAATCTTTGACAGACGAACTGGCAGAAAGGGCATGGGCATTATTTCTTGAAATCGATGAAAAAGGCGGGATAGCCGCGGTGCTAGAAAGCGGTTGGCTGCAAGCGCAAATTGGTGAAGTGAAGGCAAAACGGATGAACGATATTGCCATTCGCAAACAAACAATTGTTGGCACAAATAAATATGCGAACCCGCTTGATAAACCGCTTACTGCACAAGTTGCGACAGCTGCTTTAGAAACGGATTTCATCCCGGTGAAGCAGGGACGTTTAGCAGAGCCATATGAACAGCTGCGGCAAAAAGCAGAGACGTTAACGCAAATGAATCAAGCGCCTGTCAGTGGTTTGCTTTGCTTAGGAAATTTGAAAAATCATAAAGCAAGAGCTGATTTTATCGATGGATTTCTAGCACCGGGTGGAATCGCTGCCGAGCGAAGCGGTGAATTACAATGCCCTCCAGATGCTGTAGCATTTATCAATGAAAAGAAATGTCATTTTTATGTTCTATGCGGTTCAGATGTGCAATATGCCGAGTCAGGCTTAGAAGTGGTGCAGGCGATTCGTGAACATTTCCCTGAACTGAAGCTTTATGTTGCGGGTCTTGCACCTGTTGGGGAAGCGGAAGCCTGGAAACAAGCCGGAGTTAGCGATTTTATTACCGTAAAAAGCAATTGTTATGAAACATTGCGATCCTTTTTAAATGAAATAGAGGTGGAAAAGGTCGATGAGTAAGAAACCGGATTTCAAAAGCATTTCATTTGCTTCGGGAAACAAGGGTGACAGCAGCAAATGGAAGGAAGAAGCAGAGCGTCAAATTGAGCGTTCGCTCGACGACTTATTATTTGAAACAAATGAAAGAATTTCAACAAAGGCTTTATATACAGAAGAAGACAGTGTGGATGCGCCTCATTTGAACGATAAACCAGGTCTGCCGCCATATACGCGCGGACCATACCCAACGATGTATGTAAACCGACCGTGGACAGTGCGTCAATATGCCGGTTTCTCCACAGCGGAAGAAAGTAATGCCTTTTACCGCCGTAATCTGGCAATGGGCCAGAAGGGGCTGTCAGTTGCCTTTGACCTTGCGACACACCGCGGTTATGACTCGGATCATCCGCGTGTTGTCGGGGATGTTGGGAAAGCAGGCGTTGCGATTGATTCGATCGCTGATATGAAGATTCTTTTTGACGGCATTCCGTTGGATCAAATGTCTGTCTCGATGACGATGAACGGTGCAGTACTGCCGATTATGGCGTTCTATATCGTAACAGCTGAAGAGCAGGGCGTAACCCTGGATAAGTTATCCGGTACGATTCAAAATGACATTTTAAAAGAATACATGGTACGTAATACGTATATTTATCCGCCGGAAATGTCAATGAAAATTATTGCCGATATATTTGAATATACATCCAAATATATGCCGAAGTTCAACAGTATTAGTATTTCCGGCTATCATATGCAGGAAGCGGGAGCACCGGCAGATATTGAACTTGCCTATACATTAGCAGACGGACTTGAATATGTCCGCACAGGTCTCTCGGCGGGCATTGATATTGATTCCTTTGCGCCGAGACTAAGCTTCTTCTGGGCGATCGGGATGAACTACTTTATGGAAGTGGCAAAAATGCGTGCCGCCCGCTATATTTGGGCGAAAATGATGCAGTCCTTCGAGCCGAAGAACAGCAAAGCGTTAGCCTTACGGACACACTCACAAACTTCAGGCTGGAGTTTAACCGAGCAGGATCCGTTTAATAATGTCATTCGCACATTAGTGGAAGCCCATGCGGCAGCAATGGGACATACGCAATCCTTGCATACAAATGCATTGGATGAGGCGATTGCTCTGCCGACAGACTTCTCAGCGCGGATTGCTCGTAATACACAGTTGTATCTGCAGGAAGAAACAGGAATCACTAATGTCATTGATCCATGGGGCGGTTCTTACTATGTTGAAGCGTTAACGAAGCAATTAATTGACCGTGCCTGGGAGCATATTGAAGAAATCGAGTCTTTAGGCGGGATGGCAAAAGCGATCGAAACCGGTCTGCCAAAAATGCGTATTGAAGAAGCAGCGGCAAGACGCCAGGCGCAAATTGATTCGCGTAAAGAAATGATTGTCGGCGTGAATAAATACCGTCTTGACAAAGAAGAACCAATTGAGATTTTGGATATTGATAATACAGCGGTTCGGATAAAACAAATTGAAAGATTAAATGAATTAAAGATGAGCCGGGATGATGAAAAAGTCAAAGAAGCCTTACTTGCGCTTGAAGAGGCATGTGTGACGAATAAAGGCAATCTGTTAGAGCTTGCTGTGAATGCTGCGCGTGTTCGTGCCACACTTGGTGAGATTTCCGATGCGATTGAAAAATCAGCGGGACGCCATAAAGCAACTATCCGTTCGATCAGCGGCGTGTACAGCTCTGCTTTTTCAAATGAAGAAGAAATTAATGAAGTGAAGAAAATGACCGATGACTTTATGGAAAATGAAGGGCGCCGTCCGCGTATCTTGATTGCGAAAATGGGACAAGATGGACATGATCGCGGAGCGAAAGTCATTGCCACAGCATTTGCCGATTTGGGCTTTGATGTCGATATCGGTCCTTTATTTCAAACGCCAGAAGAAACAGCGCTGCAGGCAGTGGAAAACGATGTTCATGCAATTGGTATGAGTTCACTTGCGGCAGGACATAAAACATTGCTGCCACAGCTTATCGCTGAATTGAAAAAATTAGGCAGGGATGATATTGTCGTCATCATCGGCGGGGTTATCCCAGCACAGGATTATGAATATTTATATGAAAATGGTGCAGCCGCAATCTTTGGACCTGGTACGGTCATTCCGGTTGCTGCACAGAAAGTAGTCCGTGCGATTTATGAAAAGCTCGGATATGAGGAAGTGAAAGCATAAATGCAGGATGAAAAAAGGCCTGAATGGACGAATCCTGATGAGCCGGAAAAGTTTGCAACGGTGATTCGCAAGGGTGTCGAAATCGAGGGACAAGCAACCTTCGTGAAAAGCGGTACCTTTAAGAAAAAAGGGCAAACTGAACTGACGACAGAGCAAATCTATGAAGGAATTCTCCGTGGCGAGCGCACGATGCTTGCCCGCGGAATTACCTTAGTTGAAAGTAATGCCGAGCATCATTTCCGCAAGGCACAGGACCTTTTGCAAAAACTACTGCCGAAAAGTGGTCGAGCAATCCGGATAGGGATTACCGGGGTGCCTGGTGCTGGAAAGAGTACTTTTATAGAAGCCTTTGGCACCTATTTATGCAATGCAGGTCTGAAGGTGGCGGTGCTTGCCGTTGACCCGAGTTCAAGCATTAGCGGTGGAAGTATTTTGGGGGATAAAACACGTATGGAACAGCTGGCCCGCAATCCGCGTGCCTTTATCCGTCCCTCACCTTCTGAAGGAAAGCTTGGCGGTGTTCATCGGAAAACAAAAGAAACGATGCTCCTTTGTGAAGCATACGGCTTTGATGTTATTTTGATTGAAACTGTCGGGGTTGGGCAAAGTGAAGTCATTGTCCGTGATATGGTCGACTTTTTCATGCTCGTCGTACTGACTGGTGCCGGTGATGAATTGCAAGGAATGAAAAAGGGCATTATGGAACTCGCCGATGCGATTATTGTTAACAAAGCAGACGGCGATAACCGTGTCTTTGCGCAGAAAACGAAGCATGAGTATAACCAGATTCTTCATTTTCTCCAGCCGGCAACGAAGGGCTGGAGTACAAAAGCATACACCTGCTCCGCTGTTCAAGAAGAGGGAATTGACGCAATCTGGGAAGTGATCCAAAAATTCGTTTCCGTGACACAGCAGAGCGGTGTCTTTGATGAACGGCGTCGTGCGCAGACAAAGGAATGGATGAAGAATATGATCATTGACCAGCTACAATCAAGCTTCTTCTTCAATCCGGCAATTAAAGAGCTGCTGCCAAAAATCGAAAATGAAGTCATCTCCGGAAATAAAACCGTCACCACCGCAGTGGATGAATTATTTCAGGTATACTATAAAAACTTTTTGTAAATAAAAAATCATGAAAAAACCGCCCAGATGAATCCGGGCGGTTTTTTTGAGACAAGGGACCGAGTTCATTGTCCCATTTCTTCAACAATTAATCCAAATGCAGGAGAGTATACTGGCGTACATAAAATTAATGCTGCTTATACTTCAGGTTTTTCCGCAATAAGCGAAAGCCTTAGTCAAGAAACAGCGTTTGTTCCATGATACAATCAAAGTAATATTTTTGCTAATAGGTGGGGAAAAAATGAATAATTGGTTGTATACTGAGTATCTTGTTGTCATTGGAATTATCTCTTTCATTACCGGTGAAATAGTTACTTTTGTCATGCTAGGTATTATTTTGATTACTCTTAATAATATTCATGCAACATTAAAGGATATATTAAGAGTGCAAAAGGAAAAGGTTAATTAACGAACATTGGGGTTTTGATGAGGGCATGCGAAACTTTCGATTGCCAATAGCTAATGGCTCCTGCTAGTATTTTTCAAGCAGGAGTCTTTTTTATCTGGGAGGTTTAAAATGGTTTATTTGTTTGTCGGTATTGCGGGGGCTCTTGGGGCTATTTTAAGATATGTGCTTGGCCTGTTTTTATTTACGAATAGTGTGTTCCCCTATGCAACATTAAGTATTAATTTAATTGGCAGTTTTTTATTGGCTTGGTTAACAACCGGCTTGTTTCAAAAGACATCTCTGCCTTCTGCGATAAAAACAGCCATTGGAGCGGGATTTATCGGTTCCTTTACAACATTCTCAACAGTAAGTGTAGAAACCGTTGCATTGTTTCAAAATGGAAACGTATGGTTGGGGATTTTGTATGTTCTTGGCAGTATTTTTGGAGGATTATTCATGAGTGGATTGGGATTCAACCTGGGGAATACGGAGGTACAGAAATCGTGACAACATTACATCTATTTATGGCCGGGATCGGTGGTTTTTTCGGAGCGATCGCCCGTTTTTCGATTAGTAAACAGCTAAATAATTCAGTATTTCCCAGGGGAACGCTCACCGTTAATTTATTAGGCGCTTTTCTTTTAGGAATAATAACTGGAGCAAAATTTGATATTCTACTCTTTCTTTTATTTGGTACGGGATTTATGGGGGCGTTTACTACGTTCTCGACGCTGAAATTAGAAATGACGCAACTGTATATAGATAAGCGTAAAAAGGTTTTTCTTGTTTATACCTTAATGACCTATGGGTTTGGCATTCTTTTTGCCTACCTTGGTTATTTGATTGGCAAAACCTTTTTTATATAAAAAAGTACAGCTTTGTTCGGCGGTAGTGTCCGGCAGTAGTATATGGATTACAGTTATATTATAACAAGGAATAAAATTAACCATTTTTCAATGTTTAGTGGTGTGCGTGTGATATAATGGAAATATATTACAGTACTCTTAATTAATTCAGATTGTGTAAATAGATATATATGAGGAAAGGAGGGAACTTCATTGCCTATTTGTCAAAGTTGTGCGAACAAATGGACTTGGAAACAAACGATAAAAACCCTATTCAGATTGAAATGTCCTCATTGTGGCAAAAAACAATATGAGTCAGCCTCGTCTAGAAAACGAACATCAATGATTAGTCTCATTCCACTTATTACTCTGCCGCTTAATGTATTATTCAATTTACCATGGTGGATGGTAGTAGTTTTCATGATACCGATGCTAGCGATTAGTTGGATTTTAATTCCTCTGAAAATGGAAATTTCAAATGAAGAAGAAGCTCTGTGGTAATTGAATTGTAGTTTTTACTCTTACAGGGCTCAATCCTTGAATACCAATAGAAATGGAGGCCCAAACGAATCATATGAAGTATTTAATCGGTTTGTATGTTGTTATGGCAATAATGGTATTTGTTAATGGGGCAAGTGTATTTATTTTTAAAGATAATTATTCAGCCATTGCAAGTTGGTTAATATTGATGTTGTTTATCCTTGGAACTATATTTTTTGCTAATGCTAGATATTATTTGTCTAAGAAATGAGGAATATAAATGGGGGGATTTATTAAAGATTTAGCTGGAGCGATCTATGATGCTATCAAATTTATCCTCAAAAGCATCAGTTACATTTTAGCAGGAATGTTAATTGTGGGGGTGCCGCTTTATTTAATTGCATTTGTGTTTAACTTATTGAACTAACGTGCAAGTTTTTATAATGTATTTTAAAATATGAAAAATGAATGGGGGACTTCAATGGGATTATTCTTTTGGCCATTTATGATTGCTTCAATTGTTTTTTCATTTCTAGCATTGGGTTTAAAAAAAGCAATATTTCTTTTTTTCTCCTTCATACTGCTCATCCCATTCTCCCTCTACCTGGCTGCTACACCACGTTTTGAATGGTGGGGTTTGATATTTCCATTTTTTTA
>CALGSR010000363.1 GCA_937902115.1 uncultured Bacillus sp.
AGAACGAAGAGACTGACCACATGATATGGTCAGTCTCTTTCTCATTACTTCCTGATTTAGTTTTATGCGATTCTGCAAAGGAAAGATTAGGGGAAAATGCAAACCTTTGCTATAATATCCCTATCATAAATGGAAAAAGGTGAAGCTTTTGGCAAAAAAGAAATTTCAATATTGGTTATTGCAAATTCTCATTATTGTAAGTATTATTTATATCTCAACAAAAATATCCTTTTTATTTGAACCTATTGGCATTTTTGTTACAACCTTATTCTTTCCGATAATTATTTCAGGGTTTTTATTTTTTCTCCTGAATCCATTTGTCAATTACCTGCAGCGCTTGAAATTACCGAGAATACTAGCAATTCTCGTCATTTATATTGTCATAATTGGACTTATTGGACTTGTAGTTGGAAACTTAATTCCAATGATCTCAAAACAGGTGACTGCTTTTGTGAACGACGTGCCTGACTATTATAATAAAACGATGGATTTTCTCAATTCATTGTCAAAAACAGAACAATTTAAATGGGTTATGACGCAGGATTATGTCTCCATCAGCAATATTATTAATGAATTAAAAGATTTTGCTTCTACACTGCCGACAAGAATAACCGAAAGTATATCCGGCATTTTTGGCGTTGTCGCAAACATAGCAGTAACAATCGTGACTGTACCATTTTTATTATTTTATATGTTTAAAGATGGAAACAAATTTCCTGGTCTTGTTGCTAAATTCTTCCCTGCCTCATATCGCAAGGATGGATTAAAAACGTTAAAAGACACCGGAGAGACACTTTCAGCATATATACATGGACAAGTAACAGTGGCATTATTTGTAGGTACCCTGTCCTTTATTGGCTACTTAATTATCGATCTTCCCTATGCCTTAGTTATGGCATTAATCGTGGCTGTCACAAATATCATTCCGTATGTCGGTCCATTGTTAGGAGGGGCTCCAGCCGTTCTTATCGCTTTATTCGACTCTCCTACCAAAGCTATTTTAGTTGTTGTTGTCATTACAATTGCGCAGCAAATTGAAGGAAATGTCCTCTCTCCGCTTATTTTAGGGAAAAAATTGGATACGCATCCGGCAACCATTATTATCCTGCTCCTCGTTGCAGGAAATTTGGCTGGTATTCTAGGGATGATTCTTGCTGTTCCAACTTATGCTGTTATTAAAACCATCGTATTGAATTTTATTCGTTTTCTTCAGTCAAGAAAAATCGCAGTTGAATCAGAAAAAATATAATTCCCCGTCCTACGGGGTTTTTGTATTTTTTAAGCACGGACAACGAATAATTCTCCATTTCTCGCGAACGAAATCCTCCCTGTCTCTTCAGAAACAACAATCACGATAGCATCTGTTTTTTCAGATAATCCAATCGCAGCGCGATGTCTAGTACCATGGTTTCGGTTTTGAAAGGTAATCCCCGTTAGTGGAAATATATTCCCAGCCGAATGGATTTGATCCTTTTTAATCACCACTCCCCCATCATGAAGCGGATTCCCCGGGTAAAAAATAGTTTCAAGCAAGACATGACTGATTTCTGCACCAATAATGGTCCCATTATGAACATAGCCATCAAGACGATCATTCCGTTCTATGGCAATCAAAGCTCCATGATTTTTTTCAGAAAGATGCTGAGCAGCGAGAGATAAACTGATGTATTGGTCTGTATAAGGTGCCATGTAAGTTTGCAGATAATAAACAGCAGCAAGATTTTGAGCCTCAGAAACCGTCTTTTGCAATTCATCAAAATCAGTTAAGATGCAACAGTTATGATCATACAGGGTCTGATTAATGGCAAATAATTGCTGAGTGATATTTTCTAGATAATTTGATATTCCTTGCGTATATTGTTCACTTTGATCCATTTTCCCGTCATTCCTTTAGGTTAATTTTCCATGAATCGCTAATTAAAAAAGAGACTAACTACGATTAGTCTCTTTTTTGTATTTGTTTCTAGCATCCCCAAAAGAAATATAAAAAACAGAGATATATTAGAAAAACTCTATATTTGATCTGTAAGCTGGACATCCTTTACAGATGATAAAAATACTTTAATCTTCATTAAATCCTTTTGTCCCTCTGTTTCAACTCCGCTGCTCACATCAACCATGTAAGGGTTCGCTTCTTTTATCGCCGCTGTCACATTTTGCGGGGTTAATCCACCGGCAAGAATCACTTTCTTGCCTTTAAAATCAAAGTTTGAAAGCATATTCCACTCAAAGGAAATTCCATTTCCGCCGTGATAATTCTTCCCTTTCGGCCCATCTAACAGCACGTATTCACAAGGATACTCGTGAATCTTCTCCAAATCTGATGCAGATTCAATACTAAATGCCTTGATAACTGGGTAAGGAATCGTCTGGCAAAATTCCGGAGTTTCTTCTCCGTGAAGCTGGACCATGTTAATCCCCGCGGCAGAAACAACCTCATCAATTCTTTCCTTTGACGGATTAACAAAGACACCTACTTTTTTTATGTCTTTAGGCAGCTTTGAAATAATTTGAAAGGCTTTCTCAGTAGAAATCTCACGTTTACTTTTTGCAAAAACAAAGCCGATGGCATCTGCGCCGTGCCGAGCAGCAAATTGAGCCGCTTCCTCATTCATTAAGCCGCAGATTTTCACTCTCATAAAGGAGTCTCCTTTTTCAATGGCAGTTTCATTTGTTGTAAAGTTTGCGCAAGGCTATCGGCTCTCATAAACGTTTCTCCTACTAAAATACCATTTGCGCCCGCTGCTACTACTCTTTTCACATCATCAAGTGTTTTAATTCCACTTTCACTAATCAAAAAGGCTCCACTCTTTTTCACAGTTGGTGCTAATCTTTCGGTTACACTTAAATCGACCGCGAAGGTTTTTAAATCACGGTTATTAACCCCGATTAATTGACCGCCTGTTTTCAAGGCAATTTCCAGCTCCGCCTCATTATGAACCTCAATTAGAACCTCTAACCCCTTGTCAATGGCATATTGATAAAGGGAGATTAATTTTTGCTCATCCATTGCTGCGACAATTAATAAAATGATGTCAGCCCCTGCTACTTTGGCCAAATCAATTTGTGTTGTATCGATAATAAAATCTTTATTTAGAATGGGTGCATCAATTGTTTTTCTTACATCCTCCAGATCATCGATAGAACCTTTGAAAAATGCTTTATCTGTTAGTACCGAAACAGCACTCGCTCCATATTGAATATAGGCACTTGTTTGTTCAGCCGGACTTAACCCTATATTGATGTCCCCTTTTGAAGGACTGGCACGTTTAAATTCAGCAATAATGGATAATTCTGTTGCATTTTTTAATATCGAGATAAAGGAATGATGTTTATGTTCCACAGCAGTTTGATTTACTGTTTGATTTTTTAATTTTTCTACCTCTATTTTTTTTTCTGTTAGGATTTTGTCTAGGATGGTTGTCAATTAAATCGCCTCTTTCTGTACATTACTTGCTTCAATTAAACGAGATAATTTTTCCAAAGCAGCGCCTGAATCGATCATTTCCTTTGCTGTTTCAATGCCTTCCTTAATTGAATCTGCTTTTCCGCCTGTATAAATTCCAATTCCGGCATTTAAAAGGACCGTATCCCGGTGAGCTCCTTTTTGTCCCTTTAATATATTTCGCAGAATTTCTGCATTTTCTGCCGCATAGCCTCCTACAATTGCTTC
>CALGSR010000364.1 GCA_937902115.1 uncultured Bacillus sp.
ATTCCGGCATTCGGATGGAGATGGGCCTTAATCATCAGTGCGCTTCCCGCCTTCTATGCTCTTTATTTGCGAATCCATTTGCCTGATTCACCGCGCTTTGCTGCTGTGAGTAAAGCAGAACGAATATCTGTCAGCGAAGGTCTTGCCAAATTATGGTCAGGGGAATATGCAAAAAGGACACTAATGCTCTGGATTCTCTGGTTCTGTGTCGTCTTTTCCTATTATGGAATGTTCCTCTGGCTGCCAAGTGTGATGGTGCTAAAAGGCTTTAGTATGGTGCAAAGCTTCGGATATGTGCTGATTATGACAATCGCACAGCTCCCAGGGTATTTTTCCGCCGCATGGCTAATTGAAAGAATGGGCCGTAAGTTTGTATTGGTAGTCTATTTAATCGGCACCGCACTTAGCGCCTATTTCTTCGGAAATTCCGAAACACTCGGGTTCTTAATTACTGCCGGTATGTTCCTTTCCTTCTTTAATCTCGGTGCTTGGGGAGCACTTTATGCCTATACACCTGAACAATATCCAACGAAAATCCGCGGCAGCGGAGCCGGAATGGCAGCAGGAATTGGACGGGTTGGCGGAATATTAGGTCCCCTGCTTGTTCCCTACCTATCAGCGAACGAAGTGTCACTTTCCGTTATTTTTGCGATTTTCTGCGTATCCGTTCTAGTTGGCGCAGCCGCTGTTTTCTTTATGGGAAAAGAAACGATGCATACAGAACTTTCCTAATACAACCATAAATGTTAGTAAAGGCTTGACTCACTTTTTGTGGTCAAGCCTTCTTAAACAATGGCTTTTCGCACAACTTTTTAAATCCTCTTCTTAACTTGTTAAATAATTATGAACGCTTAAACGATCTTCCCGCTAAGACTCTTTATAGCTTATTATGGTTTTAGAAGGTATTTTCATATAAATGCCGTAAATAGAGAATAGTAGGACAATCATACATTTTCAGGGAGGAGAACAATTATGAGAGAGTCTACGGCAAAGTCCATACCCATTTTTCTGATTCGAGTAATTATTATTCATACTTTAACCTATATGATTGCAGGAATATTGGCATCAAGTCTGTTTGATTATAGAGCGGTTTATGAACTGCCGGTTATCGGGGATTACATGGTTTCATATGGGGAAGAATCAGTTACTTGGGGTCCCTTTATCCAGCCTGTCCGGGGATTGATTATCGGACTGGTACTTCTTCCATTCCGCCGTTTCTTAGGAAATACGGGATATGGCTGGTTCTATATCTGGCTGATAATGATTGGAATCGGAATTGCGGCTACACCGACTGCTGCGCCTGGCTCCATTGAGGGGATCATTTACACTAAATTGCCGCTCTGGTTTCATTTCTTTGGATTGACTGAGGTGCTGCTGCAAACATTCGTCTTCAGCATTTTCGTTCATTTGTATCTTCGTTACCCGACTGGGATAAGAAAGGTTCTTCCTCCTGTATTCGGAGTTGCTTTCGAATCGTTTGCAGGCGCCTGTTTTGCTTTTATGGGTTACGCGCTGATTTCCATTCTCTTTGCATTTATTAATCAAGTTCCCATTTCCGCTGAAGCAAATATGAGTTTAAAAGTGCAGGGACTATTTATCGCACCATTTATTGCAAATATTCTTATCATTAGCTTTTTAAAAACGATGAGATTTACCCGAGGGCTATATCCCATCATTCCTTTTCTAATCATCTGGCTGATCAATTCCATATGCGTCGCCGTATACCAGCAGTTCGTACTGGAAGACGCGGATTGGCTTTATGCCATGGTTGCTCCCATCCTACCGGCATTGATTATTTCCTTGATCGCAGCACCTAAAAGAACAAGAGCGATAATTAATAAAAGAATTTATTTCTAATAACTCTGCTTCCAAAAGATGCTGGTCCTGTCAGCATCTTTTTAGCTTAAGTTTTTTCATACAAATTTCAGAATTAAATCGTAGAATACTATAAAACAGATTATTTCTCATAACCCCTTATGGAAATCTGTTTTATATCCGGCATCTTGTCGGATATTTTTTATGGATGAAAAGATCATCCTTGTAAATTGAATAATAACCTCATATTACATCAAACTAATCAGGAGATTTCCTTACCCTTAAATTATTAAGATTTTTCGGGATAGTTTATGTGCCATTTCCTCAAAAATATACCAATACCTAAATTGACTGTTCACAAAAAAAGATTAAAGGAGACAATATGAAAGTATCCGATTGTATCATCATTTGTTTAGAAAACGAAGATGTCGAATATGTATTTGGGATCGTTGGCAAGGAGACGCTTGGGCTTGCTGAATCATTAGCAAAATCAAAGCAAATTCAATATGTAAATGTTAGACATGAACAAGGTGCTGCATTTATGGCGGATGTATACGGAAGATTGTCACAGAAAGTGGGTGTCTGCTTATCCACTTTAGGTCCTGGGGCCACAAACCTGTTAACTGGAATCTCAAGCAGCAACCTCGATCACTCTCCACTGGTTGCATTAATTGGACAGGCTAGCATGGAACGTCACCATCCAGAATCACACCAATTTCTAGACATCGTTAAAATATTTGAGCCTGCAACAAAGTGGAGCACACAACTTATGGATTCACAGAATACACCTGTAGTTATCCGCAAAGCGTTCAAGGTGGCCAAAATGGAAAAGCCAGGTTCAGTTGCCATTGTGATTCCAGAAAACTTTTTAACGCAACAAATATCAAACAAACCATTGTTTGTAAATCCTTTACATAAAACGGTCCCAGGTACAGAGACGCTAAGGGCAGCCCTTTCCCTGATCGAAAACCGTATGAAACCATTTATTTTGGTTGGCAACGGAGTAATAAGACAAAATGCTGTGATTGAGCTACAGACCTTTATCAATACCCTTCAAGCACCTGTAACACACAGCTTTATGGCAAAAGGCATTTTAGAAAAAGAACACCCTGCCAATTATTTTACGTTTGGCTTTAATGAAAATGATGAAGTTGTACCCGGTATACAAGAAGCTGATTTATTAATTACCATCGGTCTAGACTTTGTAGAACAACTTCCGCAGCATTGGAATGATAAGAAAATTCCTGTTTTACATATCGATTCTTTACCTGCTGAAATCAATGAATACTATCCAGTCGAAATAGAATGCGTGGGAAACATCCAGAAGACACTACAATTACTTAATCAAATGGGTCCCCCCGCCAAACCATGGGCCCCTTACGGTAATCTTAAAGGAAAAATCATGAGTGCTAATCAAATTAAGGATAATCTACCCAAAACCAGCAATACTCCATTTACAATCGAAGATATGCTGCATTGTATTGAGGATTTCACCTCAGAGAACACGATTGTCATTTCTGATGTAGGCGCCCATAAAGTCTCAATCGCTCGTACGTATCAGCCGAAAAAGCCAAACCGGTTAATCGTCTCAAATGGGCTGGCCTCGATGGGAATCGCCATTCCAGGATCGATTGGAGCGAAACTAGCCTGCCCCAAAGACCCTGTCATTTGTATTACCGGTGATGGCGGCGCATTAATGAATTTTGCTGAAATAGAGACTGCCAAACGTCTTGGGCTATCCTTCATCATCATTGTTATAAATGATGCGATATTAAAATTAGAAGTCCAGCAAATGATGAAATTATTCGGTGAAAGTTATGGTGTAAGCTTCCATAACCCTGATTTTATTCAACTAGCAGCAAGTTTTGGCATAAAAGGAATTCGAGCCGAAAACTTGACTGAATTTGAAACCATTCTAAAAGAGTCTTTGCAGACTTTAGATGAAATTGTCTTAATCGAAGTGAATATGCAAAATTGACCAACATCTGACATCCATTCGTACGATGAAAACAGGAAAGGCCGTAATCAGATACTCTGAATTACGGCCTTTTTAACGCTTTAATCGATAACGTCATTTATTTTTCTTGATTTTTTGGAATTAATACATCTATTTTCTGCGTTCTTTTTTTATTCAATTATCGCAGCATTCAAAAGACGCAATCGCATAAGTTGAGGGAGTTTCAACCACATACCTGTTTTAATATTCATAGAAATCCTTCACTCATCATTTTTTGGATTCGTGTTCTGTTTTCTAAAGTTTCTTGGCTTTTATGGTTTTTTGGAGAAAAGAGTATGCAAATTTCTTCAAAGGGGTTTTTATCCATTTGTTCCAGCTAAACTAAAATCGATTAAAAGCTTAACTTTCCTATTAAAAATACTACTAATCAGGTACGATGAAAAACATCACACTTTTTCATATAGATGATCTTCTATACTAACTTGTTGAAATTCTGTTACGGTTTCCATCTTCTCATCTGTTTTTGAGTGATTCCAAATTGTTGGCTCAGCCCTATCATCTGAACTTCCACACGACTGACAGCAAATTTCGTAAAAATCATCATAATGAACAAGAGACATTTGTTTTTCAGTACGCCCCTTTCTTTAATGTATTTGTACCACACTCAACTATTGGAAATCCTATCGACACACCTCCTTCAAACCTACTATATTAGCACTTAAAATTAACACATACTTGTACAATAACAATTGTATATAAATTAGTCAGAAAATTCAATATCCTATCGGTTAATACTATGTAAAAAATTACGACAAAATATAATCAGACTTTTAAGATACCTTAATTACATTGCTAATTCTTTATTTTCAATAGAACTACAATAAGTCTTGAATGAGGAGATTTAAAAATAAAAAAACCCAATCAATGGGTTGAATTGGAGGCGGCAACCGGATTTGAACCGATGATAAAGGTTTTGCAGACCTTTGCCTTACCACTTGGCTATGCCGCCAACTAGCTTATTTCATTCTATTCCAAACGATCCAACATTATAACGTATTTCTTAAAATTAATTATTCTTTTTCGAAACCATTTTGCTCTCATTTCGTATTAGTTGATAGGGATTACGAACCACTGTATAATTTAATAATATTTTTTAGCATTTGCGTGATTAAAATTAGCGCCGAAAATAGCCGCGATTAAAAAAACTGAGCCTTAACGTATGAAAAGAAGAAAAAGGTCTGGGGAATTATTCTTCGGACTTTTTGAATTCACTCCCCTATCCCTGTCCACTGTGCGATGTCCCTCTTTTTCCTGTAAAATAGAATAGAATATGATAAAAGAATCGCAGGTGTTTGAAAAAGATGAAACGATTATGGGTAACCGGGTATAAAGCACATGAATTATTTTTCAGCAGCACAGACCCCGGAATTGATTTTGTAAAAAAAGCCATTGAGAAAAGACTGCGGGAGCAAATTGAAAATGAAGATTTAGAATGGGTCATTATTTCAGGCCAGCAAGGAACAGAGCTTTGGGCAGCTGAAGTTGTTTTTCAATTACAAGAGGAATTTCCCGAGTTGAAATTGGCGATTATCACTCCTTTTCTCGATCAGGAAAAGAAGTGGAAGGAAGAAAAACAGGAGGAATACCAGATGATTCTTGAACAAGCCGATTTCGTCAGCACCGTTACGAAGCGGTCCTATGTAGGGCCATGGCAGTTTCGGGCAAGAGATCAGTTTCTCTTAGATAATACAGACGGTATCCTTTTATTTTACGATGAGGACGGAAAAGAAGGCAGTCCAAAATACATCAAGGAAAAAGCGCTGAAGCGTTATGAGGAATATGGCTATGAAGTGCTCACAATCAACGCCTATGATATACAAGATATCGTTGAGGAAGAACAGCAGAAGCACTGGGAATGGTAGAAAGGACGGTACTGCGAATGATACCGTCCTGCTTTTCAATAACTGTATTTTTCTTTAGTTGGGAATCAGCCGCTTACCTTCTCCCATGTTAGATTGAAGGCTTTTTTCCATAAAAGATAGAGCACAGCCGCCGATATTAGTAAGTAGATATAAAGTCCAAACGGGAAAAGCATGCTGACATAGTGCAGACCAGCAAACAATGCGACGAATAGCATGAGAACAAATATAATCCCGCCAAACCCCTGACTGTATGCATCAAATGATTCTGAAAAGGGAATCGATTTTTTAAAAAGCAAGAAACAAACGACTGCATATAAACAGGCATTGATGAATATAAGGATGACATCAGGTAGAATTCGAATTCCGAACAAGTAAATAAAAACAATGCTGAGCAGGAGATAGACCGGCAGATAAAGCTTGACGAGAAAGGCCTTCATCGCTCCGCTAAAAATAGGATGCAACTCACTTATCGGAGCAGCCTTGTAAATCCAGGCCCCTTTATATTTTCCAGAATAGCGCAGCATCAAAACAACTTGCGGTACAATAATTAAACTAAAGTACATATTTAAATATGACTTGCTGGTTGAGAAATCCAACGTTCCTTCTCCAGTTACCCCGTTGACGTTCAAAAGAAAAAGAAATGGAATCACGATGGAGAACCCTAATGATGGATAAACCTTAAGCTTAAAGTCCCGCTCATTGCGCAGCATAATCCCGGAAAAGTGATAAAAAACTCTTTCCTCTTTGGAAGGACAAATCACCTTCATCAAGCGTTCTCCTAATTTATTACGTTTTTTCTCTTTTACTTTCCCATGGTAAGATAACTTTTGCAGATTTTTTTCAAAAGATGGAACAGAACGGATGTAGAGCCAAAAAGAAAAAAGCGGTACAATGATTCCAAGAGCTGCTAAGACGAGATAAAATGAATGGAAACCGCCATTTACCGACAGTTCGACGATGATTCCATACCACATTGGAAAAATAAATAGCTGCCACCAGGCCGGCTCTAAAGTAACCGTTAAATGAACAAATTCGAATGAGCGGACAAGAAATTGGTAGCCAACCATAATCGCAAGTGAAAAGCCAATTTGTACATAATTAATAATGTCTTTTAATTTCTCTCCATCAAAGAATTTTAAGATCAACATGTAAAAAAGAGCCGTCAATACGACAATGAATAAATCCAGCAAAATAATGTTCACGACAGAAACAAGAAAGAAAATAATGCCATGTCTAAGCAAACCGACAAACAATGGAATACCGGAAATAGCAATTGTCAGGAGCGACAAATAGCTGCCAATATGAACGATTTTTGCCGCATTGATCGTCTTTTTATCAATTGGTTTCGTAAAAAGAATATTTCGGTCACGAATGTCTAAGAGCACCGATGAAAAGTCGGAAATCATTGCAGTCATTACCATAAAAGTGATCAGGCCATAAAACAGACTCATTTGAAAAATATAACTGTCCCCCATTATGACGATCGGAATCATGAAAAGACTGAAGAAGACATAAATCCATAATGAATGAAGAAACTGATTTCGTTCTTTCTTTTCGTTACTTTTCTTATTGGCATTTTGCCCAAAGATGGTCGGGACCCGGCGCCGGTCCATCGTGAACTTGGCCTGTAATATCTTTCTCATGATCTTGTAATCTACGCCAAAATGCTGAAATACTTTTTCGAATCGATCTAACAGTTTCAATGTCGGAAAGTCCTTCATCACTACACCTCTTCCACAATGGACACAAATCTCTCACTCAACTCTTTGTGATTGCTGAAACCGGTCAATTGGTTAAAAATCTGTTCCAATGTTCCTTCTTGATTATGGTGTTTTAATTCTTCGAACGTTCCATCTGCAGCAATTCCCCCGTCTTTTAGCAGAATAATGCGGCTGCTGATTTTTTCAACGACATCCATAATATGCGAGGAATAGAAAACTGTTTTCCCATGTGCTGCAAGCTGGGCGAGAATTTCTTTAAAAATCATTACACTATTGGCATCCAATCCATTGATTGGTTCATCAAAGAATAATAGTTCAGGGTTATGTAAGAGGCTCGATATTATCAGAAGCTTTTGTCTCATTCCTTTTGAATATGAGGCAATGCGAGAATGATAGACATCACCGACACCGAACAGCTCCATCAAGCTTTTTGCCTTATAATCCGCCAGCTCAAAGGTTAAACCATACAATTCACCAATAAAGGTTAAATACTCTTGGCCAGTTAAATTATCATACACTTCGGCAACCTCTGGGACATAGCCGATTTTTCTTTTGTATTCGATATCACCGTCAGAGATCTCGCGGCCAAAGATTTTCACCTTTCCGGAATAGTCTCCTTCAATCCCCAGGAGGATTTTCACGGTAGTACTCTTACCCGCTCCATTTGGACCAATGTAACCGATAATTTCTCCTTGCTTCACCTGAAGAGAAATCCCATTCAATACACTCTTTCCGCCATATTCCTTGCTTAGGTTATCAATAGTTAGAATGATGTCGATTGTCTCCATCTCTGCACCCCTTTTATTACATTATTTACTATTTTAGCATTTTTTTACCTTCATAAGGGCGGCTATCTGACAATTCCCCCATTTTTCGCGTCTACTTGTATAAGATGAAAGACAAATTCTGCAATAATTCCGGAAAAATGTCCTTCATCAAGGCGAATGGGTGCAACAGCATGGGGGAAAAGCGGAATCCTTTCCTACAGCAAAGGATTCTTTATGTACTACACAAACCTTTTCAAAAAAAAAAATCCTCTATTTTAGAGGATTTTTATTTAACACTTTTGGAGACCCAACCATCAATATTGGCTGTATGCGAACATTTTTTCATGTAGTGACATACCTCTTCACTACTTAGGCTATACTGCCAACTTGTGTTTGTTCCGCATTTCTTACTGCTTACCAATTTTACGATGTTTTACAGTTCAAGGGTAACAGGAATTCCAATCATTTTACCTACTGTGAAACATTTGTCTCACAGTAACAAGGAGAATGATTTTTTGGTTTAGAGCTTTCTTCTGCGCTTTTCATGCTTTTCGTTTCACCATAATGATACTGTCACTACTGGTTCAGATGGAAATTCAATATCAATCATGATTATCTTCAAACTAATTAGCTTATTCGATTACTCTATTCCGAATGAATACCTCCCTTGTATTCAATTATCCAACTCCCCTTCGTTCTCACTTAGCTTCGAAGAGATATAGTTTTTCGTTCACTGCCACTTACCGGAACGAACACTATATGGTTGAGCCTCCAAAAGTGTTAAGCTTTTAAAATTTTTATATCTTTTCTACACTTTTAGTATATCCCCTTTTCACCTTTGTAACCGCTTAACCTTTGAACATTCTGTGAATTCGTTTTTATAGTTCAACTATTCTCCTATTCAACACAGATACGGTTAAAACACAACTTAAGACATGGTAATTTCTCGAAAAACAAACCCCTTTTGCAGAAAATCTACAAAAGAGGTTGTATCGAATAATGATTTAATTGCAAATGCATTTATATCCTATTTAATAGAAGAATTCAAAAAACTTTATCGAGATAATCCCCGTAACCCCTTAAAATTTGCAATTCTTGCTTTTCCAGTTCTGTCCATAGCTTTTTATCAAGAATAAATGGACCTGCATTCTTCAATTCTTCTACATCTTCTTCTGCAAGCTTAACTTCGTAATACGTTTCGTGATTTTTCACAACAAGCTCGTAGTCTGCTAGTTTCATAACATACACTTCATAGTTTTCGTCCCATTCCTTCAACTGCTTTTCCATTAACGTTGCAACGTGTACGATAAATTCTTCCACACTCATGTTTTTTGACATATATCCCCTAATTACTCCGCTAATGTTCATGTATCTCCCTCTCCTTTATTAACTTTCAAGGTTATCTAGGATAAAATGGTACAAAAAAAGACTTTTATTGCTGTGAATGAGATGCAACAAAGAGCCTGCTGTTCATTGTTATCATTCAAAGCCTTGCATTGCTGGTTGAAGCACCTTACCATTCGGCAGGCTGCTGTGACATCTTAGAGCCAGTTCTCTTCGCCACTCTTGATAACCTTATATAATTATAGTTAATTTACCATAAAAATGGTGAATATGTAAAGACGTCTGGATGGATTGGTTTTTATTACTATTTCTTCACGCTAGAAATTTTAAAAAATAAGCCGATATTTCAATTTAAAAAACTTATACTTGTTCCTTCAAAGGTGAAGCATATTCTTCATTTATCATATTGTGGATTCTTTCGTAGATTGTTTCATTTGAAGTATTTAAAGACATGACCAGTTCTTTAAACAATAAATTTTGAATGGTATTTAATATTCCGCGGTCTTGTTCATAAAGCCTCTGTTTCTTCATCGTAAGCTCATTATTTTTTCTCATCAAGGTATTTGCTATTTTAGCAATTTTCTGGCGATCTCCCTTCTTAATAATTTCATGATAACTTTATCATTGTCAACCGGGATGCTGATCGTCAAACTTTTCTCTGCTAAAGGATGCAGCACATAATAGGTTCTGGTCACGTTAGCAATCGTTTTGTCACATATATCATCAATTTGGCATAATCCGTGTAGTGAATAGACAATCGCATCTCCAATTTTATACATCACGATACTCCCCTTCTAAAATCATCAACTTAGTTTACTAATTATTTCATACTTTTCACGAATCATTGTCAACTTAATTGACAATTGTATGTCGATTTTGTATAGTAATAGCAAGGAACAAATGTGGAAGCGCTTTGGTCAACCACAGGTCAACAAGACGTTCCTGTACAGAAGGTGTTCTTTGGCGCAGGTCACAGAAGGCTAGGCGTGGTAGTTGGATGTGAAATAAAAGGGGGGGTGAAATGGTTGGACACTGAATTAAACGACCTGGATTTAATCGATTTATCAAGCGAACGCCATCTTCAGCTACGTAGTATTACGGAGAAATTATGGAACAATACGAGCGACATTTATATCTCCAATTCAGAATGGTTTATCATCGCAAGAGTTTATAAAAAACAACCAACTATTTCATATGTTTCAAAATGTGTCAACATTTCCCGTCAGGCCACTCATAAATTAATAAAAAAACTTGAAGCAAAAGGTTTAATAGAAATAAGAAATATGAAAAATAACAGGAAGGATAAATGTTTACGGTTAACAAAGCTTGGCGAAGAATGTTACGAGAAAAACGAGGAATTAAAGGCGAGTATTGAGAAAAAAATAGCCGAACATATTGGTGCTGAAAAACTGAGAACACTTAAGGAAATTCTCAAGTTAGATTGGGGCATGTAAAAGAGACTTATTGTTTAAGATTCTTTTTACTATCATTATCCCAGACTATCACGCCTAAAGGTGAGGAGAAACTTTGTACTAGGAGATGTAATCAATGGCAGTAGCAAAAGACGAACATGAAGAACTAATTACAGCAACAGAATTAACAGAGCAAACTCATAAACCATCACAAATGAAAATCAAAATTGGAGAAAATGTAAAAATAAAGATGGTCGATCATGAAGCAATGCAAAAAATAGAACCTGAGGATTACTTTTATTTAAAGAGTTTTGAAAATAAGATAGGGACCATTAGTGAGCAAAACGAAAGTAAATCAGGGAGATGTTCTTATCGGGTTGAATTTACTGAAAACCATTTCGGGTATTTTTATAGCAAGGACTTAATCTTAGTTGAACAAGAATAGTTCTTCCTAGTAGCTTCTATTCAAACAATTCATAGCTGTCTGCTCTCAGGTCCATTCAGGAATAAATCATCTGGGGCGCAGGCTGCCGAGAAAACTCGCCGATTGTCGGACCTTGCATAGTCGAAGCGTGATGAGTAGTTGCACTTATACTGATTTCCTAAAAATTACATCTACATCGAAATGCTTCTTTACAGCAATTTTATACTCCTATCAGTGTAAATATAATGAAGCGGTAATTCCCGTTCTAGAAATCAAATTGGATGCTCCCTGACTGCAAAATCTCTGCACTTTCTTCATCTCCAAACTCGAGAAGCCTCTTTATCACCCATTGCACAAACTCCTCTGTTACTTCAAACATCGTCCCCCGGTTTCTCATTCTGCCAGCCTGAGTCGATTTGTATTCCCGTGTATTTTTATAGGACTCATAGGGAATTGTTTTTTCAAACGGTAGTACTCCCCTAATTGTAATGCTCTCCTCGAAGAATTCCTCCGCAACCTCTGCAATTCCAACTAAAGCATTGTTTGCACTTCCCCCACGGTAACACAGGATCCTATCCCCTTTTCTCGCATTCTTAAAGTTCCGCATCACATTCCTCATATTCCAGAGAACGGTACTCCCATCCAGAATATGCTCCCAGCGGAACGTATCCGCTTTATCTGAAGCAATCATTAACCAAATTTTGCTTTTCCTTTTATCCATGGTATCACTCCTAGAATTCATTTGAAAATGTTCTGTTATATTGTTGTGGTTCCAGATAAGGCTATTTTCAATACTGAACTATAACTGAACCAAAAAATTTAAAGCCTTACTTTGACAAAATGTTAGCTTTAATTTAAATAATACAATAGTTTAATTTGCACGATATACACTTTTTATAAAATAACGGCTATAATTACTCCAATACAGACAACTTTGCTGTAATAGTAATCGTTTTGAAAGGAGAACTTTGCAACTTGTATGAAAGAAAATAAAATGGCTAAAACAGTTCCATCCAATTCTCCTAAACCCCCATCGATTTTGAAACAAGCGATGACTGTGAATCGAAAGCCTTTTCCATGGGTAAAGGCCTTTTGTGCAGGACTGGCAGCATCGATCCCAATTATCATCGGGTTACTCTTTAATCATTTAGAGTATGGTCTGATGGCAGGTTTAGGTAGTTTTACCTATCTCTACACTTTTAATATTCCCTATGCGCAAAGAGCTAAAAAATTATTTTTCGTCGTCATTGCGATGGCATTATTAGCTGCCTTAGGGACACTGGCAGCCCCTTATCCGCTAGCGATCGCAATCCTTATTGGGATTATTGGTGCGGTTTCAACCTTTATTTTTGGGGCTTTAAAAATCACCGGACCATCGGCGATCTTTTTCGTTTTAGTTTTTTCGATGACAACAGGCATGCCGGAGGATCCGGATGCAGCACCGCTTCGCGCCGGCCTAGTCTTTCTAGGAGGCGCCTTATCCTGGGTAATTGCCATGGTCGGTTATTTATTTGAACCTCATGGCCCGGAAACGGGTGTGGTTAAAAGAGTGTATGCAGAACTTGCACGGCTGATGGACTCCGTTGGAACAGACAAATTCAATGAAACAAGAAATCAAGTGATGCAAGTCCTATTCCTTGGAGAAGTACAGAGAGATTTAAACGATTGTATGTGATAAACGATCATGCTAAAGAGATCTTTCTTTACATCAATGAACATTTTTCAGAAAATAAATCAAAGCTCCCTGAAGAGGCAGGGCATTTTGTCAGGAGCATCGCCCGCCACCTTGATGAGAAAAAGAAAAAAAACAATCATCCTGCAAAGAAAATTTTGCTGCCGCTTGAGATGGAAGAAACTGTTTTTAGCTTATTTAGCAAAATATTTGATGCAGACGCTGTCTTAAATGAACCTGACAAGAAAATCGATCTCGTCCTGCGCATCTCTAAACCATCGCTTAAAACCATTATCATGGGTGCTTTTGATAAAAACTCGATTGTTTTTATTTCTGCACTAAGATTTGGTGTGGTAACAATTATCGCAGGGATCATCGCCTATGAGTTCGAATTTGCCCGCTCCTATTGGGTTCCGTTAAGCTGTGTCGCGGTAATGGCAGGATCGTCGATTGTGGCCACCTTTCACCGGGCCATTCAAAGAGGAATCGGAACAATACTAGGGATTTTGATAGCAGCTGCTATTCTTGCCACACAACCAAATGGATATATGATTGCCTTTTTCGTATTTTTGCTGACCTCCATAACTGAATTATTCATTGTGAAAAATTACGGTTTAGCCGCATTATTTTTCACTCCTAATGCTTTACTGATGGCGGAAAGTACCAGTCAAATGAGTTTCAGTTTTTCCTATTTCGCCTCAGCAAGATTAATTGATATTCTGCTCGGCAGCGCAATTGGCGTTATCGGAGTTTTCCTGGTCGGAAGACGCTCTGCTTCAAGCAGAATCCCACATTTAATCTCGAAAACCATTCGAAGTCAGGCCCAATTCCTGCACGTCCTTTTCTCTAATCAAGGAACAGACTTTAAGGCCGATGAGTCTAAAGAAAAAATGAAAATGCTGACAAATTTAAATAACTTAAAAACACTTTTCGATACTGCTGCGGGCGAAATCCCAAAAAATCGGAAAGCGCTGGAACACTATTGGCCCATCATCTTTACGTTAGACCATCTAGCCTATTTGTTGGAAAACTGCTCCACTCAGGAGAATCGGCCAACCCTTTCAGATGATACGCTAGCGCAGCTGCTATATGTCTTTGAAACCATGGCAAACTCAGCAGAACGAATGGCATCACCAACTGTCAAAACGGTACCAGAAATACCAGGCTTCCCAACAATCCAAAACGAAATCCTTACCTTGCAAAAGGCGCTGTGACGACTCGATCTGTGTCAATTAAATTTTATTAACAACAATACATTTGCAATGATAAGTGGTTATCGGCTTTTTGCCGGTGATCACTTTTTTCTTATTGAATAAACGTTTATCCCAAAACAGCTCCCTCTTTCTCCAAAGCTAAAATCAATAAGAACTGAATTCCTAATTTTCTATCAAAAGTCATATTCCAATATTTATGGTATTCTTTAATTAAGAAAGCGCTTAATAAATTGCTGGGAGGGGTCTGGTCAGATGGTAGTTTGGCTTTTACTTTTGGGTGTAATTATCGCGTTCATTTTATGGCAAAAAAGTAGAATTCCCTCAAAAACAACGGAACGATTTGAAGACAATGATATGACAAAACAATTAAATAAACTGCCAAAAAATTGCATTGTTTTGCATGATATATACATACCGAAAAAAAATGGTTCGCTC
>CALGSR010000365.1 GCA_937902115.1 uncultured Bacillus sp.
GATCAAGCAGCTGAAATCCGCGGCATGGAGGTCATTCCCGAATCGATTGCGGATGCGAAAAAGAATGCAGCACGCAATGGGGTGAAGCAGGCGAATTATGAAGTCGGCAAAGTGGAAAATCTATTGCCAAAATGGGCAAAGGAAGGTTGGAAACCGGATTGTTTAGTTGTTGATCCGCCAAGGACCGGTCTTGACGACAAACTCTTAAAAACAATTCTGCAAACCAAGCCGAAGAAAGTGGTCTATGTTTCCTGTAATCCATCCACACTGGCAAAGGATATCCAGGTTCTTTCACAAAACTACAAGGTAGAGTACATACAACCCGTGGACATGTTTCCGCAAACTAGTCATGTGGAGTGCTGTGCGTTGATAAAATTAAAAGGATGATATCATGCTCACTTCAAACTCTATGGAAAATGGGGTTTGAAGTGGGCTTTTTGTTTATGTTGGATATTTGTTCATTGTTGCGCTGCTATAAAATTTAGACGAATTTTATAAATATGTATTATAAATCGATATTAGGATTAAATACCTATTTCTTTAGATGCTGATTTGTGATAAACCTTATAAGGGTATTCTGTTAATATTAAAAGTTAGGTATTATTTTACTCTTTTGATTTTAAAAATTTAATAAAATATTCACATTTACCTAAAGAAACTGTGATTTAAGTCATATGATTGTTTTCTAAACTGACTTAAAATTATGATTATAAATAGGACGAATCGTCCTTTAGAGAAAATTAGGATGAAATAAGAACGGTGTCAAGAAATTAGGAGGATGAAGATGAATTTATTATCAAAATCAAGAAAGATCAATGCTTTATTACAACAGACTGCAGGAAAGACAGTCAATTTTAAGGAAATGGCTGAAACTTTAAGTGGAATTATTGGTGCAACGATATATATTAATAATCTTAATGGGGAATTAATCGGATATGCAGTGAATCAGAAGATTGAAAATAATCGTCTGCAACAGTATCTTGAGGATCGTCAATTTCCTGAAGAATATACAAATAACTTATCCAATATTAAAGAGACTTTATTAAATCTTGATGTGAATAATGAACTAACTGCATTTCCAGTTGAGAATAAAGATTTATTTGAAAATGGCTTGACTACGCTTGTTCCGATCAATGGCGGCGGAGAACGTTTAGGAACATTAATTTTAGCAAGAGTTGATCGCCCATTTGGAAATGATGATCTTATCCTGGCGGAATACGGTGCTACTGTAATCGGTATGGAAATGCTCCATGTAAGAGCTGGGGAAATTGAAAAAGAGGCCCGTAGCAGAGCAGTTGTACAAATGGCTATTAGTTCTTTATCCTATAGTGAATTAGAAGCGATTGAACATATCTTTGAAGAGCTGAATGGCAAGGAAGGTTTATTAGTCGCTTCAAGGGTTGCTGACAGAGTAGGCATTACTCGTTCAGTGATTGTGAATGCGTTACGTAAGCTGGAAAGTGCCGGCGTCATTGAATCACGTTCTTTAGGGATGAAGGGAACACATATTAAAGTATTAAATAATGATTTCTTAGCTGAACTTGATAAGTTAAAGGTTAACAACAGCAGTCGTTTAGCTTAATAATATATATTCTTTAGAAATAGAGCTTCCTTTGGGACAGCTCTATTTTTTTCTGTCTGAGTTAAGAGTACTCGCTCATGATTGTTCTGGAACAAAAAAACGCCAATCCATAATTAAGCATGGGATGATAATTATGTTAAACTATTACGTGTTATAGATGGATGAGGGAGTGCGAGCGTATGTTTATGGCTGTGATATTATTTATTCTGGCTGGTCTGGCTGAAATTGGCGGCGGGTATTTAGTTTGGCTCTGGCTTCGTGAAGGAAAGCCATACTGGTATGGTGTAATAGGGGGAGTTGTCTTAGTTTTATATGGCATTATTCCGACACTGCAGAAATTCCCTTCATTTGGGAGGGTATATGCCGCTTATGGGGGCGTATTCGTTGTTCTTGCCGTTTTATGGGGCTGGGGAGTGGATAAGAAAACACCCGACCTTTATGATTGGCTTGGTGCCATTATTTGTCTGATAGGTGTATCGATTATCCTTTGGGCACCGAGACATTAATAAGCTAGTAGGCTGACTCAAAACGAGCCAGCCCTTCTTCTTTTTCAAAAATGATTATCTCGGTAATTCGAAGACTGCTTTTTCTTGTCCATTAATCGGTCCGAAGTTCAAAGTGAATTTTTTGTATAAGTCAAATTCCGACTTTTTGAATAAGAAGACATGTAATTTTTCACCTTGCTCGCCGGCAGCGATTTGACTTGCCCCGCTTGGTTCAACGATTCCTTGCGTGAAATAAGTAGAGCGTGTTTCATCGACATCAAGTGTAGTGCTGAGACTACCGAGGCTGACAGGTGCTGCTGATTGATTATCAATTATTACTTTAACTGTCAGTGCGGCCACTCCCTTGCCAAAAGCACTGAACATGCTTTCATTTCCTGGGGCAGGGTGCACCTCAGTATATTGAACACTGTCAAGCGTTACCTTAACATCGCCAAATTGCTTTGTTTGATTGATCTTTGCCTTTTCAAAAATCATACTCTTAGATGCCCATTTTTCTGTAAGCAATTTATCCTGATGGAATATCGGCTGCTCTGCCGGTACCACAGGCTTAGCAGGTTCAGGTGCTGGCTGTGCTGGTGCAGTAATATGAAAATCATAAGCAGCTGACTTTTGTACGTTGCTATTTTCAAAGTTACTGTTATCCGCTAAGCCGCCCTCAATGATATATTTAGGGCTTGTCGTTTTTAACTTTTCAAATTCATAATCTGTTAAAGTGAAAGTAATAAAGCCGGAGACTTTCTCCTTTGCTTCAAATAAAGTAAAGTCATCTTTGTTCTTTTTGATCGTATTGATTCGTTTATCTTCTGTAACAAAGTTCTTCCAATCGGACTGAACGAAATCTAATTCGTCGCTCAATTGTATTCTGTGATAATTTGAATAATACATTTGTTTTTCATTCTTGTTTTCGAGTGTAACACTAGAGGTCACAACATACCCATTTGTTTGATCATCAAAGAGGAATTTTGTATTTTCATTCATACCGGTTACTTTTACAATTTCGTATTCATCTACCGTTATTTCAAAACCATCCATTTCATGGGTATATTTAGGCTCTTTATTTCGGTAGATGACCTCGACGGTTCCTTCCGATTCTTGTGCAACAGAAGGGTTCAATTCTTTACTGTCTGAAGTGCTTGTCTGAGCGATGCCGGCAGTTTGCGTTTGCACTTGTGGAGTACTTGAAGCATCATCATCTTTGCCGCAGGCTGCTAATATTAAAATTAAAATAAGAACGATTACAAAAAATCTTTTCATCCCCACGTTTGTTCACAACCTTTCATTTCGTATATCGCTATAATTATAATGTAAATTATTCAAAATACTCCATGTTTTGTAAGGAATTTGTAAAAACAGGTGAAAGCTACTAGGAGTTTTGTAGTTAAATTATGAATAAAGTTGTATCTCTAAAATTAGAACTTGTTGCAAAAGATTGTATTGCAGAAATGAGGAAAGAAGGAGTAATGCAATTACTGTAATATAATGGGAAACGATTACATTTTTTGGATTATTATTTTTAAATAAAGATTCTTTCTTATTTATAAATTGTTGCGGTATATATACCGCGAGTTTAATTTAATCTTATCAAAAAATGAAGAACAAATTTTTTTATTTTTGCAGATAATATGAAATAATATTGTTAGATGTATTTTGACAGTAAATAGAAATAGCAGAAGTTAATAAATATTCTATTTGCTACGGTAGGAAAGGGGCTGAAATGATGCCGGAGTTTTATCAGAAATCAGGAGAAGATGTCATGGAATCCTTGGGTGTTACGCAAGACGGACTCCGTGATGAAGACGTACAAAAAAGACGAGAACAATATGGGTTTAATGAATTGGAGGAAGGAAAAAGAAAGAGCGCAATTCAAGTCTTCTTTGAACAATTTAAGGACTTCCTGATTATTATTTTAATTGTTGCCGCATTGATTTCTGCTTTTCTGGGAGAGATCAGCAGTACACTGGTGATTTTGGTGGTTGTCATTTTGAATGCCGCCCTCGGGACCGCCCAGCATATTAAGGCGGAAAAATCACTCAATAGTTTAAAGGCGCTTG
>CALGSR010000366.1 GCA_937902115.1 uncultured Bacillus sp.
CATCATTAGGAGTCTATATTATTATATTCGGCATATATCGTCTATAATCCTTTCGATTTCTTACACTTTCATCTTATTTACATGATGCACTGTGAACTTTTATTTATTTTACAAAAACATTATAGGATCTGTTTCTTTTAAAACGACCGCCCTAATACGACATTAGGGCGGTCGGGTAGAGATTAGTCTTCTAATGAATCAAGTAATTTTTGGAAACGCTTTGCATGAACACGCTCAGCTTTAGCCATTACTTCCATCCATTCACCGATTTGCTCAAAACCTTCCTCACGAGCTGTAGCCGCGAATCCTGGATACATTTCTACTGCGGAATAAACTTGATACTTCTTCTGCACCTTCTAAGTCGGCCTTATCTGCGAAATAAAGATAACGTCTGTTTGCTTGTGCTTCTCCAGCAAAACCTGCTTTTAAATTATCAGCTGTTTTTGTTCCTTTTAAATCTGCCATATTTCTTTTTCCTCCCAATAAAAATTTAAGTTAGATTCTCACACCGACAATACACGGTATTTACTTCATCATAGACTAGTAATGATATTCTTTCAAAGAAAAACCTTTAGAATACTTTATTGGAATAGAATCTTTCTAAGATACCCTAAGAACGTGGGCATTAGAGTTATGTACAAAACGATATCAGTTAAAAATGAAATACAGTAGTAATAGTAATTGACTGAAACATGTAAAAAGTTCCCGACTAATTAATTGTGATTCCAAAGTTTCTTTGAACCATACCAGTACTGACTTCTTTTATTATAGCGAAACTTGTCGTTTTATTCAAATAGTAAGAGAGAATTTAATAATTTCTTCATATTAATAAAGATAAAAAATATGTATAGACCCTGCTGTCGTAGAAAGGATTCCTTTCACACAACAGCAGTCTCTCTTTTTAAATTATTATTTATATAATATTATTGCGGGTGAGATAATGTCGCTGGGGTGCCATATCTCCAAAATGATTCAGGGAGTGATGAAGCGGTTAATTCTTTACGTGTTTTTGACATTTCTGTTTTATCCCATACAATAGGCTGCCATGCAGGATCATAAATGAGACAGCTGGAATCTCCTAATAGTTCAATTCGGTTTCCTCCCGGCTCATAGACATACATAGAAAATGTTTGTCTAATCCCATGTTTATTGGGCCTGGCTTCAATGAAAATTTCATTTTCCCTTAATAAAGCGGCAAGTTCATACAGGTTTTGTTGTGCATGATACCAATAGGTTAAATGGTGTAGTTTCCCTTTTCTCCCTGTGGTCTCTTTCATTACTGAAATTTCTTGAAAAATATCAGAAACACTCATAGAACTTTCCATTATTATCCCATTATCGACCATCTGTTCTCTTAGATGGAAACCTAGTACATTATGTAAAAAATGTGTTGTTTTTCCTGGGTCCGTATCCATAATATGTACATGATCTAAGCGATTGGCCGGGATCCCTTTATTTGGGCACTGTGAATAAAGATTGTTGTCTATACTGCGGGGCCTTGCATATTCAATATCCCATAATAATTCCATCATGTGCCCGTCAGGAGTTGTAAATTGATAGGCCTTTCCATGACCAACATCACCATCAGTCCAGCCGCGGCCTAAACCAGTTGCCTGAATCGCTGTAACCCTTCTTTGTAAGGCTTGAGGAGAAGATGCTCTCCAAGAGATATGACCTAAACCGGCCTCTCGATGTTCTGTGATCTTTAGTGAATGGTGGTACAGATCTTCATGAGCGCGGAGATATACCGATTGACCCTCTCTGGCTGTTTCCTCCAAACCAAGGAAGCCAGAAAAAAACTTTACTGTTTCTTCCGGGTTTGGTGACAATATTTCAACATGTGCAAGTTGTGCAATATCAAAAATTGGTTCTTTATATATGTTAGTAGACAATTTTAATACCTCCATTTTCTTTCGTTCATTATGTTACTATTATATTAAAGCAAATTAATCGATAAATCAAATATTTCTGAAAAATTTAATAATATTTTTTGAAGAAATTGTGAACTTTCAACCAGTAACGATATAAGCAATTAAAATGTCTGTACTTCGTATGGAAATACAGACTCTGTGTTTTTACTCTTTTAATTTAATCTTTATAATAAATGATGAAGGGGATTTCCCTTTGATTTAAACATCTGGTGATTCGTTCTTTATAGTTTGTTCGAATCATCATTGTACAAGCACTTTCCGGTGAAAAAAAACCAACATCAAGTGTCTCGTCTGATTTTTTTAATTGACCACCAATTTTTCTACCTTCTAATAAAACGATTAACATTTGTTTATTTACCATTTGTTCGAGTCCTAAAAATTGAGTCAATTTAATTTCAATTCCGGTCTCCTCCCTTACTTCTCTTAAAGCAGCTTCCTGTAAGCTTTCCCCTTGATCGACATAGCCTCCTGGAAATTCCCATCCTCTTTTTTTATTTTTGCCAAGTAAAATCTGTTTTTTATCATTCATAACCATGATAACAACGGAGAGCCTTTGATTGGCAATGGACATATAAATCACCACCTTTTTCTCCATTGCTCTGTCAATTGCTATTTGCTTTTTCTTCTGATTGTACTTTTATTTTCACGATATATTCTGCAAGTAGGGCAATAAACTTCTCCATATCTTGTTTCGTGATGTCGCCAATATTAGCAATGCGGAATGTATTATGTGCATTCAATTTCCCCGGATAAACCGTAAAATCTCTTTCATAAAAATAGTCATGCATTTCAGTAAAGTTATAAGCTGGAATCTGGGGCTCGATGATGGAGGTAATGATTTTTGAATGGTCATGCGGTTTAACAATATGTGTCAAGCCGAGACGGGTTATCCCTTTTATCAAAACTTCCCAACTATCAGAATATCTCTTATACCGGTTTTCAATCCCTTCCCACTTTGTTTCGATAATCGCCTGTTTTAAAGCATACAGAATTTGAACAGGGGGTGTATACCTCATTTGTTTTGTCCGTAAAAAGTGTTCAAATTGAGAGTATAAATGCAGATAGAGATTACGAGGCTTGATCTCTTTTATCCGTAATAATTCCTTTTTATTGGCAATAACAAATGATACTCCCGCCATGCCCTGCAAATTTTTGTTGGAGCTTGCAGCAAGATAGCCAATATTCATTTTTTTCATTTCGATTGGAATAGCGGCAAAGGAACTCATGGCATCGACAATCAATGTAAGGTTGTACTTGCGGCAAATCTCACCTATTTTTTCAATTGGATTTAATAGACCTGTTGTCGTTTCATTGTGAACAACAGCAAGATGAGAAATATGCTGTATGTTTTCTCTAATTTTAGTCTCTAGCTTTGTCAGCTCGATCGTTTGATCATGCGGGCTGGCAAATTCAATATATGGGATTTGATAACTTTCGGCCATTTCACAAATACGCTTACCATAGGCACCATTTTGAATGATGAGAAGAGATTTATCATGAATGACGGAGCTGATAATCGATTCAACGGCTGCGGTACCTGAACCGGCAAATAAAACCGTTGTATATTCTTCTAGCGAGCCAACAAATTTAGTTAATTCTGTAGAGATATAGTACATCACTTCTTCGAATTCCTGCTCCCGCGGGCAAATATCCGGCACAATTTGCGCATATTTTACAGAATTGGTGGTCGTTGCTGGTCCTGGATTTAATAGGATGTTTCTTTTAACGGTGACAGATACCGCTTCATGAGCCTGAATGATCGGATAGATGATTTCAACAGCACGCTGCCAATGATATTCATCATCTACTTCACACCATGCCAATTGTCTTACCTTATGGACGAATAGGTTCACTTCTTTCTGGGCGATTCCTGTTAATGCAACTTCATAATCCATATTCGGTATGATGGAGAGCATGTTTTCAGCGTAGGCGGACATTTTCTGGAAGGTGCTGTAAGAAAGTTTCGTAATTCCAATTAATTCACCATACACACTGACCATGCCATCCTTATCTTTAGATAGCTGCCTTAATCCCCCCTTTTCATTAATTTCTATCCACACTTCATCACCAGAGTTAGTAAAATCACTTGCTAACACAACATCCCTTGCTTCATGCTTCACCGCTTCGATTACTATATTCTGTTCATAAATTAAATCAGATTCCAAAAGAAGGAAGTCATTCTTGATCTCCATCTTCATGTTCAATAAAGTCTTCATACTGCCGCTTGAGGCGTATTCGGCATTATAAATACATTTCAGCGCAGGATAGCGTTTTGCCAGATTGTCATACATTTCATGGCAATACCCTGTTCCAATAATAATTTCTTCGATGCCTGCTTTTAAAAGTTTGTTAAGCGAATGTTCAATGATCGGGAGTTCATCCAGTATTAAAAATCCTTTCGGACGATTGCTGGTAAGAGTACCAAGTCTGCTTCCTTTTCCCGCTGCTAAAATAACGGCTGTTTTAATCATGGAGGAACACCTGCAATCTTTCCTTCACTTCAAACGGTTTAATCGTCGGCCGACCAAGCTCATTCAGCGAACCTTTGGCTATTTTTAAATGGAGAAAAGTAAGCTGAGGTTCGTGTTTCCACTCCTCAATACAAGCATCTAATTCAGCTAAGGAATGAACATATGCAGCCTTTTGATAGCCGCAGGCAGCAGCAATATCAACGAATTGAACATGATGAGAAACTGTAGATTGCCCTCCGGTTGAATCATGGGTTTCGTTATCTAGTAAGATATGAAGCAGATTCGGTGGATTGTTGTATCCATTCGTCGCAAGACAGCCCATTCGCATCAGAATGGCACCATCCCCATCAATCGCAATCACCGCTTTATCTTTTCTTGCTAAACTAAGACCAAGGCCAAGGGAGCTGACGCATCCCATCGAACCGACCATATACAGCTGATTAGGAGCATCCTTTAATTGATACAATTCTCTGCCGGTCTTTCCGGTTGTCGCTAAAAGCAGGGTATCTTGATCAGAGTGGGATTGGATGACCTGTAACGCATGAATTCGTGTCGGGTATTCTTCGTTGTTATTTTTCTTTAGTTTAACGGTATTTTTGCTTCCATTTATCTCCTGCTCTTGTAATCCTATTTTCGTAAAAGTTCCTTTTTTTACAATAAAGAAAAAGGGCTCGTTTTTTTCAATCAAATCCGCCGCCCGTTGCAATTGTGCTACTGCCTCTTCAAATCGGTCAGAAAGATATTCCCAATGTACGTTCATAAGTGTCAGCCATTGGGCCGTAATTTTCCCCGTTAATTCATGCTGTGGTTCATCATTTAAGCCTGGCTCCCCGCGAAGACTAACAAATCCTAATATTGGAATACGAAATGGAAAAATGAGGGATGTTAAAGGTGAGGATGCATTCGTTAATCCGGAATTCTGCATAAGGACAACTGATTTTTTTCCGCCTATCGAAGCTCCAGCGGCGATCGATATGGCCTCGCCTTCATTTACGGCCTGTATATATTCACATTCATTTATGGCAAAATTTATTAATGGATTTAAAAAGGAGCAGGGAACTCCTGAAAAAAAGGAGAAACCTAATTTTTTACACTCTGCCCCGAACTTGCAAGTATCTAACATCTTTCATCACCAGGCTGTGTCAGTTTTTCATATTCATCCAAATCAAGCCATTGTCCCTTAATATATCTTATGGTGATTGGATAACTCTTCATAATGAAAGTAAATACATCCTCTAATGTCAATTGAGCAAAATTTTCCTTTTCTGACAAAGTTTCAAGTGTTATTCTTAGGATCTCCGCTCCCTTAGCCGACACCTTCCATAGACCAATAAATTCCCCATGTATGTCGCTTGTGCTTAGTTGTTTAGAAAACTTTTCCATTACAACTGATTTAACAACATGCATTCTTGAATAGGGCTCATTTCCGCTGACAAAATATTTATTTTCCCTATTAATAGAGTCAGCATCAGCTAATAATACAAAATCAGAAGGATCAGATAGTAATTCATCAATCAGATAAGGCTTGTAGAAAATATCACTGAAACTGATTATAGCAGCACCATTTAGTTCCTCCATTGCTTGAAATAACAATGGGAGTTCCTGTTCAGCTTTCCCGCTGTCAATAATCCGAATATTTTTGATTCCCGTTTGGTTCATTTGCTCAATTTGCTGAAATGCTCGT
>CALGSR010000367.1 GCA_937902115.1 uncultured Bacillus sp.
GGCCAAACGGAAAATCTCTGCAGAAGGCTGGTGAACTTCTGCAATCGTATGCCCCATCCCAACTGTTTGTGACCCTTGTCCGGGAAATAAAAATGCTATTTTACTCATTCGTTTACTCCTTTATCCTTACTTAGCACCGGCTTATCTTGTACCGCCTGCCTGATTGTATCTACAACTTGGTGCTGTACCATGTCACGAGTCTGTCTGACTGCATTAAAAACCGCATTCGCATCAGAAGATCCATGCGCTTTAACGACAGGTGCCTTTAAACCAAAAAGTCCGGCACCGCCATATTCTGAATAATCCATTTGTGATTTTATTTTTAATAAATCAGGCTTTAGTATGGCAGCTGCAACTTTCGTCTTGAAGCTGGACATTAAAGCTGTTTTCAGCATTTTCATGACAGAAAGCGCCGTACCCTCAATTGATTTCAAAACCATATTTCCGGTAAAACCATCTGTAACTACTACATCAGCAGCGCCGTTTAACAAATCTCTTGCTTCTACGTTGCCGATGAAATGGATATCCGCCTTTTGCAGCATTTCGTATGTATGTTTTGTCAGTTCATTTCCTTTTTTCTCTTCTGTACCTATATTTAACAGACCTACCCGAGGATTTTCAACCCCCCTTACTTTTTTACTATAAATGGATCCCATTATAGCATATTGCACAAGATGCTCTGGTTTGGCATCCGAATTTGCTCCTACATCAAGAAACACAAAGCCTTCTCCTCCGATGGTCGGCAGCGTAGGCGCTAGCGCAGGTCTTTCAATTCCTTCAATTCTTCCAACAACAAACAAACCGGCAGCCATTAACGCCCCAGTATTGCCGGCAGAAATACAGGCATCCGCCCGGCCTTCAGAAACTTCCTTTGCGGCCAATACCATGGAGGAATTTTTCTTTCTTCTTACGGCACGTACCGGCTCATCCGTGCCTGATATGACTTCATCAGTATGTATAATCGTTACTCTATCATGTTTTTTTGCATACTCTTTGATTTTACTTTCATCACCGATAAAAGTAATATGTAAATCTTTGAAGGTGTCAAGTGCTTTCAAGGCCCCCAGAACAATTTCCTTAGGTGCATGATCGCCACCCATTGCATCGATTGCGATTTTCATAGCAGTCTCCTTTTTTGCTTATCGTGATCATGTTGTTGTATACCGGCACTGTACGCGTGACGCTATTATTCCCCTGCCAGCTAAGTTATGGCTGCTATATGCCGACTCTTTTTACTTAGCAGAACGATACATAACAAATTCGCCTTTAAAAACAATTTCATTATTCACAAAGCTATTCACTTCAACAACTGTGCGGCCAGTTTCCTCATCTATTTTTTTTACCCTTGCCTTTGCAATTACCCGCTCCTTATTCTTAACAGGCTGGATAAAATGGATATTCGCTTTAGCCGTTAGAGCTAATTCATCGTTAATAACAGCTACAGCCAACGAATTGGCCTGGGCGAACATATGATGCCCACGGGCAATTTGATTTCGTTTAAACACATGCTCTTGCTTTACATCGAAAATTGAAATAGCTGTTTTATCAAGCTCAATATCAATAATTTCTCCAATGACCTCTTCAATTGGCAATGAGCGAACTTCATCTTGGAATTTTTTCTCTGCTACATGTTTGATTCGTTCCCTTAATTCAGGAATAGATAATTCAAGCCGATCTAAGCGGATCGTCTGAACGCTGACGGAATATTTTTCTGCCAATTCCTCATCTGTAATGAATGGATTTGTCTGAATGGTTTCTTTTAAAGATTGCTGTCTATCTCTTTTATTTCTACGCATTTTTCCACCGTCCGTATGATACTAAGACTAGGTACTAATAGTAGTATATAATTTAAAAAGGCAGAATGCAAGAAGAACCATTTCGTTCTCTATATTCTGCCTTTAATAGAATGGGAGATTTGAAAAAAATTTAACAACAGCACCATTAATCCAGTTTTTCTCCTCCAAGCACACCGGTTTCTTCAATATAATTTCGTAAATCCTGGTATTCATCGGCCTGCCAGAAATAGTTCGACTCTACTAGAATTGCCGCATCATTTCTTGCCGTTTCGAGGGCAGCGTAATCATGGACCATATCCGCAACTTTGAACTCCGGTAAGCCGCTTTGTTTCCTTCCAAAAAAGTCGCCGGGGCCGCGCAATTCCAAGTCCTTTTCACTAAGAACAAAACCATCATTCGTTTCGGTCATGATTTTCATTCGTTCCTTCCCTGTTTCAGACTTTGGATCAGCTAGCAGGATACAATAAGACTGCTCACTTCCGCGACCAACCCTGCCCCGCAGCTGGTGGAGCTGCGAAAGACCAAAGCGTTCCGCATCATATATCACCATCATAGTAGCATTGGGAACATTCACTCCGACTTCTACAACTGTGGTTGAAACGAGGATATGGATTTGGTTCTCACTGAATTCTTTCATCACTTGATCCTTTTCCTCTGAACGCAGCCTCCCATGCATCAAACCAATTTCATACTGACCATTAAAATAATAAGTTAACGTACTGTGAACATCTATCGCATTTTGCACATCCAGCTTGTCCGACTCCTCAATTAATGGACAAATTACATAGGCCTGCCGTCCTTTCTGCAGCTCTTTCATCATAAACCCAAGCACCCTGTCCAACGTATCCTGCTTGACCCAGTAAGTTTCGATCTTTTTCCTTCCTGCCGGCATCTCATCAATAATAGAAACATCCATTTCTCCGAATACAGTGATTGAAAGGGTGCGGGGAATCGGTGTCGCTGTCATAAATAATACATCCGGATTTTCTCCCTTTTCCCTTAAGAGCCGCCGTTGTTCAACCCCGAAACGATGCTGCTCATCGGTAATCACAAGCCCAAGCTGATTGAATTCAACTTCATCTTGAATAAGGGCATGTGTTCCAATTAAAATATCAATTTTCCCTTCACGTAATTCAGCAAGGATCTCTTTACGCTTTTTTCCTTTAACAGAGCTTGTCAACAGTTCACAGGTTACCCCAGAAGACTCCAACAAAGCCTGTAATGATTCTGCATGCTGCTCAGCAAGAATTTCTGTCGGCACCATTAACGCTCCTTGGTATCCTGCTGTAACACTTGCATATAGGGCAATAGCAGCAATCACTGTTTTCCCTGACCCCACATCTCCTTGAAGGAGTCTATTCATACGATATGGTGATTGAATATCCGATAGAATTTCCCCCATTACCCGATTCTGCGCATTTGTTAGCGGAAATGGAAGCTGAGCAATAAATCCATGTACTTTGTCCTCGTCATATTGATGGGATATCCCTCTCGAATTCTCTCTCTCTACTTTTCTTAGCGCCTGCATTTTCAGTTGGAATAAAAGAAATTCTTCATAGACAAATCGTCTTCTTGCCTGTTTTAAATCGTTCTGATTTGCTGGAAAGTGCAGCGCGTGAAGAGCATCTCTCCGATTCAACAGACGGTATTTTTTCCTTAGTGTTTCAGGAATATTTTCATTGATCAGATGTCCGTATTGAGAAAAAGCTAGTTTAATAAAACGACGGATTCCCTTTGTTGTGATACTTCCCTTTATAGCATAGACCGGTTCAAAATCATTGCTCCCAAGAGCACCACTGATTTTCATTTCATTGGCTGTAATCATCTGCCGATGGCTGTCCCATTTCCCTGAAACCGTAACGGTATCGTTAATGGCAATTTTTTTCTTTAAGTAGGGCTGGTTAAAGAAAACGACTTGAATAAGATAACGCCCCACTAAAAGTCGAATCATTAACCGTGAGCGTTTACGTCCATAATAGGTAAGAGAAGGTTCACCGTGAACCTTCCCTTCTACCGTTATTTTTTCCTCATGCTTCACTTCAGCCAAATCACGGAGCCTGTAATCCTCATAACGAAAAGGAAAATGCTCTAATAAATCTTGAACTGTATATATCTTCATTTCCGCTAATGCAGCGGCTGTTTCTTCACCAATTCCTTTTACAGCAGTAACGGATTGCTTTAATAGATTTGTCACTTATTTCAGCGGCTTGCCAAAGATCTTTTCTTCATATTTCCTGCCTGTTGGTGTTGCCGCCAACCCTCCCTGTCCAGTTTCTCTTAATGTGGCTGGCATCGTCTGTCCAATTCGATACATTGCACCGATTACTTCATCACAAGGGATGCGGCTTTTGATTCCAGCGAGTGCCATATCTGCAGAAACAAGGGCATTTGCTGCCCCCATTGCATTTCTTTTGACACAGGGAACCTCAACTAAGCCTGCCACCGGATCACATACTAATCCTAACATATTCTTTAACGATATCGCCATAGCTTCCCCACATTGTTCCGCACTTCCGCCCGCCATTTCAACAATAGCAGCAGCAGCCATTCCCGCAGCCGAACCAACCTCTGCCTGGCAGCCTCCTGCAGCCCCTGAAATGGAAGCATTATTAGCCACAACATATCCGAAAGCACCGGCAGTAAAGAGGAATGCGATCATCTGCGTGCGAGAAGGGTTTAATTTATTTTTTACCGCAAACAAAGCACCAGGGACAACCCCTGCCGACCCTGCAGTAGGAGTAGCACAAATGGTTCCCATTGCAGCATTCACCTCATTCGTTGCCATTGCTTGCGCAACAGCATTAAGAATGGTTTCTCCTGATAGAAAATTTCCTTTTTCAATATATTTTTGCATCAGCACGGCATCACCTCCCGTTAATTGGGAGTGTGACCAGACCCCGCCAATCCCACGTGCAACAGCTGCTTCCATGACTTGAAGATTTCTTTCCATTAAATGGAGTACTTCTTCTTTCGTCCGTCCTGTTACTTCCACTTCCTGTTCAATCATAATCTCGGATATTTTTTTATTCGCCTTGTTAGCCAGTCCAATTAATTCTGTAACGTTTCGAAACATATTTGTCCCCTCCTGAAGGTGAACTTTTTCCCAGATGAAAAAATGAGACAGCCTATATTTCTTACTTACTCAACGATTTTAGCTACTTTAATTACATTATTTAAAGATTCCAATTCCTTTAATACGATGTCATCTATGTTTTCATCCACTTCAATTGTCATTAACGCCTGTTTTCCGACCTCTTTGCGGGCTACTTCCATATGGCCAATATTAATTTGATGCTTAGCCAGTACATTGGAAACACCTGCAATTGTCCCGTATTTATCATTGTGCATCACTAAGAGTGCCGGATGATTCCCTGACAACTTTAATTGAAACCCATCGAGTTCAATAATTTCAATTTTGCCGCCGCCAATCGATATACCAACCAACTCGAGTTCGGCTTGGTCATCACCGATTCTGACTCGAGCTGTATTTGGATGAATGGGGATAGCCTCTTCAGCGGTAAAAGTTAGCTCGATTCCTTTTTGCTTAGCTAACATAATGGAGTCCCTTATTCGCTCATCAAAAGTATCAAAATCGAGCAGACCGCCAATGATGGCAACATCCGTTCCATGCCCCTGGTATGTTTGTGCAAAAGAGCCATAGAATGAAATCTCTGCCCTCTTTGGTTCACGCTCGAATAGACTGCGTGCTACACGGCCAATCCGCGCTGCACCTGCCGTATGAGAGCTTGAGGGACCGATCATAATGGGACCGATGATATCAAATACACTCTTATATTTCATATTGAGCTGCACTCCTATTCAGAAATTAAGTACCAACACGATAGCGCTTAGGACACGATTAAATCTATAATAAAGGCTGTTTTTGTAAAGTTTGTTGTTAAAATCTAAGGTTGTATTCGTGAAGTTTGTTGTTAAAATTTAAAGGCCAATTTTAACGTGCAATCAGGTATTTTGAGCATTTTTATCTAATTTGCAGCTCTTTTCTCAATAAATTTCTAACAACATCAACCTTTATGCAAGAACAATCAGTTTCT
>CALGSR010000368.1 GCA_937902115.1 uncultured Bacillus sp.
AGTCGTTTCGTTCGCTTGAAAAAACAGCGATTGCTTCCGCCTCGATTGGAGAGGTGTATAAAGGCATCCTCCGCGATGGTCGGGTGACGGCCATTAAAGTGAAGCGGCCGCAAATTGAGACGATTGTTGAAACGGACTTCCGAATTTTAAAAATGGTTCTTTGGGTAGTCGAACATTTTTTACCTATTCCAAAACGATTTATCGATTTTAAGGTGCTTTATAAAGAAGTAATAGAGGTCATAGAGCGGGAATTGGGCTATACGAAGGAATTGAACACAATCCAACTGTTCCGTGAACGGTTCAAGGACATGGATATAGTGCAGATTCCGAGTGTATATCCGGAGTTGAGCACGAGAAATGTTCTCGTGATGGAATGGGTCGATGGGGTTCGTTTAACCAATCTGGAGGAGCTCGAACGGATGCAAATCAGCCGAAAAGAAATGGCAAAAAGGCTAATTGCGGTATTTCTGCCCCAGTGGTTAGAGCCGGGTACGTTCCATGCCGATCCGCATCCGGGAAACCTTCTGCTTTCAAAGGAAGGAAAAATCATTCTTCTCGACTTCGGAATGATTGGCGATATTTCGAAAAAGGACGCTGGTTATTTTCAATGCTTGATTGAAAGCTATCTTGCGAAAAATGTCGCTAAAGCGGTGCAATGTTTATATCACTTAGGTTTTTTGCTCCCAGGGGCAGATTCAAGATTCATCGATTTTCAACCGGCGCAATTAAATGAAGTGGATTTACTGGCTTTGCAAAAGGAATTGAAGCAAATGATTCGTGCCCTGCCTATCCAAGTTCCGACAAGGTTTGTTTTCCTTGGCCGCTCTTTGGCCGCCATCGAAGGGATTGTTCTTCATTTAGTTCCGGAGGAGGACCTTGTGGCCTTGAGCAAACCTGTCTTTCTGAAGTGGCTAAGCAGGCAGGGAAACCATAGCTGGGCCATTGTCTGGCATTGGCTGCAATCACAGCCTGCTTTCAAGATTGTTCATTCGATCCAAGAATTTTTACATATGCCGCAAAAAATGGAAGAGTTAAAGGAAACGGAACAGCGGCGGCAATTTCAATTTACGATCTACGAAAATAATAAAAAGCATTTATTCCATTGTATGATGATGGGGATTATCGGCATTGGCGTGGGTTTTTATTTTTCTCATCTGCCATTTCTTTATGTAGCCGGCGGTTTTACTTTTATCAGCATCATTGGCTTTTGGATTGTGAACTTCAAGCAGAAGAAATGGCTCAAATATATGCAGGAGAAACAAAGGTAATAAGGGGGAAATGGTTTTCATTTTCTTTGTAGCTATATGTCACTTGAAAACCATTTTGAGATCATCTGATGAATATGATCAGAGAGAAGGAATTCAAAGCGAATTTATCGAACTTAATAGCAAAAGATGTCGACCGGCATTCTTTTTCAAAGAAATGAATTCCGACTGATTGAAGGGAGAGGCGAAGAATCATATGGAAATATTTTCATTAAGCGGGCCAAGCGGGTCCGGGAAAAGTACAAGTGCATTAGCTTTTGCGCACCAACATCGGATTCCTGCCATTATTGATGATGGTTTATTGATTATTAATGGGGAAAAAATTGCCGGTACATCGGCTAAGTTTGAAAAGAATGCCATTACTGCGGTCAAAAGAGCGACTTTCTTTTTCCAAGACCATGCGAAGGAAGTTCAACTGGCTATCCATTATTATTATATTGATAAGCTTTTAATTATTGGAACATCGGACCGCATGACGCGTCTTATTGCTAAACGATTAAATTTAGGAGAAATTCAACACTTCTACTATGTCGAGGATATACGTACCTCCAGTGAAATAAAGGCAGCCCAGTTTGTCAGGAAAACAGAAGGGAAACATATCATTCCCATTCCCTATCAACAAGTCGATCAAAACTTTTTCAAAAAGTTCATTTTAAAGGGAAGGGATATTATTACTCATAATAAAGAAAGAATCGGAGAAAATACGATTGTTCATCCAGATTTTCATCGCGATTCAATCATCATTCATAAAAAAGTGTTTTCGGATATTGTGAAAAGGATTTGTGTGAATTTCGCAGAAATTGAAGGGTGTAAGTCTGTTGAGTTTGAGTTGACAGGACTTCCGGTTT
>CALGSR010000369.1 GCA_937902115.1 uncultured Bacillus sp.
CATAAGCAGCAGATAAATCCTTTCAGAATCAAAAAAGCCCTCGCATCCGAGAGCTTTTTTGTTGTTTAATAATAGGGATATCCATATCCGTATCCATAACCGCCGTATGGCGGGTAAGCGGAAAATGGAGCATATGGGGGAAACGGAGGATATGGACGCGGGCGCGGGTAGAATAACGCACTTCCTACTGCTCCCCCAACCAGTCCGCCTAGTAATGCGCCAGCAAATGGAGCGCCAAAGAAAAATCTTTGATTATGGTGCGGGTTTCGGTATCTATACAATGGGGAAACCTCCTTATAATTTCGCATATTATTTCTTATGCATAAAACACCCATTCTGCTTGGGCAAGGGGGGAATCTGGGCAAACTGTTTCACGTTTGCCCGGCAGGCGGGTTGTTGCCCCGCCCGCCTTCTTTAGAAAGAATGTTCCTATTTGGTTTTGTGGGAGGATTTAGTTTGTAAGGATTATATAGTAAAGAACAATGGGCTTTTGCGGGGGTGTTTTATTGCTTGTTTAGTGGATGCATATCGTTTTGTTGCGATTAATGGTAAAATATTATGTAAATAGTATTGTTAACTCTAGGGGTGTATTGTGATTAAGTTACTGCGGAAGTTGAGCCGAGGGAGAAAAGTGAAATTGGAATTTTGCCAGAATAACTTGGACCGATTTTTAGATGAGGGTTCATTCCGGCAATTTAAGGATTTTTTTCAAAAAGAAAAAATAGCCATGAAGGAATATAAATGCCTGAGCCATTGTGAGCTTTGTACGGATAAGCCTTATGCCAAACTAAATGGCGAAATTATTCAAGCTGCTTCTGCAATGGAGTTACTTGATCTCATTAAGACGAAAATAGAGTAAACTGGGCGCCCTGTTTCACGGGCGCCCGGCTGACGGCTTTTTGCCGCCAGCCTTTTTAGTGAGATGGATCTTGATTGGTTTTGGTGTAATAACAAGTTTTAAATGAATATTTTGTTAAGAGCCTTTTTTCTTTAGAGCCCTTTATTGCTCTATTTCAAAACGCTCAACTAAGAGTGCCAGCGTGCGGACCATGACACCGGTTGCGCCTACTGGACCGAGATCATTGGCTGTTTTTCTTGTTGCTGTTCCCGCAATATCGAGGTGCACCCATGGCGTGTCTTCAGCGAATTCTCCGATAAAAGCACCGCCCATAATGGCATGGCCTTCACTGCCTGGAGAATTATTCAGATCAGCAATTTTGCTGTTGCGCACTCTTTCCCTGTCCCGTTCAAATAATGGCAGGCGCCAGATCGGTTCCCCAGCTTCAAACGATGCTTCAAGAACCTGTTCAAACCATGTTTCATTATTCGTCAAGGCACCTGTTGTTTCCGTTCCAAGGGCAGTGATGACTCCCCCGGTTAACGTGGCGACATCGACAAGATAATTGGCTCCATGGTGTTTTGCATAGGTGACGGCATCCGCCAATACGAGCCGTCCTTCTGCATCAGTATTTAAGACTTCAATCGTCTTTCCGCTCATCGATGTAATCACATCATCAGGCTTTAACGCATTGCCGCCAATCATATTATCTGTTGATGGTATAACAGCAACGACATTTTGTTCCGGTTTCAATTCACCGATGATTTCCATTGCCCCAAGAACGGCAGCTGCACCGCCCATATCTGTTTTCATCCCGACGATTCCCGTTTTCGTTTTTAATGAATAACCTCCTGTATCAAAGGTAATCCCCTTCCCGACCAGTCCAATGACATCCTTCCATTCATCTTTGCCCTGGTGTTTTAAGACGATCATTTTCGGTGGCTCGCTTGATCCCTGGTTTACAGCTAAGAAAGCCCCCATGCCAAGCTTCAGCATATCCTCTTTTTCAAGTATCTCGACTTCAAAATCGTATCTTGAACCTAATTCTATTGCATATTCCGCGAGATCAGTAGCCGTTAATAAATTACCGGGAAGATTCACTAATGTTCTCGCTGAATTCGTCGCCATGCCAAAAACATCACCGACAGTTAATGCAGCCCTTATTTCTTCCTCTTCTGCGGCTTCAGTATAAACCGACATTTTTTTGATTGTTTTGTCCGGTGCATTCGCTTTTTGTTTATATCCCTCAAAATGATAAGTGGCTAAGGAAAAGGCTTCACTTAATGCATGTGAGGCATCAAGGACATCAACCTTTTCAGTCAAAAAAGAATCTAAATAGACTGCAGTTTCTTTATGCTTTCCCTCTTTTACTTTCTTGAAAACAGAGCCGAAGATTTCACGCAGTTCGTCAAATGTCAACTCTGATTCCTTTCCTAATCCGACAAAATAGAGGCGCTTTACCGCTGTTTTTCCAAATGTATGTACTTTGCTTACCCTTTTTTTCTTAGCTGAAATATCTCCGCTTTTCACAAGTTCAGTTAAACCTCCATCAAATGCTTGATCGAGTACTAACAGTTTCCCTTCAAATTTTTCAAATAAACCAATGATTAAACTTTCATGCTGAGTTGTAAATGGATTTTCTCTTTGTACAGAAAACATTTTACCGCCTCCTTCAATGACTATCCTTATTATAGCTAAGAGAATAAAATATTTCGACTTTACTCATTGTCCTTTAAATAGAGATATAATTTCGGTAATTTCGGTAATGAATCGACTTTCTCAAACGAAACTTTATCAATATGTTGTGGTATAATAGAGAGAGAATTACCAATAAATTCAATCACCATTTCAAGGTTCAGTCCCCAATGCTTCGGACGGTAGCTTTCCAAATATAAACCAGCGGCCTCCATCATCGCACGAGCTCCTTTAACATTTCCGTATTCATAGTGGTAAATCGCCACACTCATTTGTAACAAACCTTTTAGAAAGTAGTTTTGCTTATCTGACATCCATATGTCTTCGAGTAAATCATGACAAGTATAATAATCACCTTCATTAAAGGTAATAAAAAATTGATAGTATTCTTCCGGATATTTCATCAGCTGCCATTCTCCCTCCTTACAAGGATCTTGCTATATATACTAGCAAACAGGGGAGCATAAATAAAATAATACCTGACTTAGGTCTGATTCATTTCATTCGATTGAGTTATCGTCTGTTTCTTTAAAAATCAGTAACTTAACAAATTCAATAAAAGGCAGGTTTTTTCACCATGGCAATTCTAGAAAATTTTTCACTTTGGGCAGCTTTGACTGCAATCTTTTTCGCCCAATTTGTAAAGGTTCCCATTCATCTCATTTTATTGAAAAAGATAGATTGGTCGTTAATCATTAGTACCGGGGGAATGCCCAGTTCACACTCTGCCGCTGTATCGGCGGTCACAACAGGGGTGGCTCTCGAGGTTGGCATGAATTCCCCGTTATTTGCTGTTTCAGCTGTATTCGCAATTATCACGATGTTTGACGCTTCAGGTGTCCGTAGACAGGCCGGCGAGCAGGCAGCCGTATTAAATCAATTGGTAGCAGATTTTAATCTCCTTGTTAAAGACATAAAAGCCTGGCCGCAAATGGAGGAAAAGGAAAAACAAAAGGAGCTAAAAGAACTGCTTGGACATAAGCCGATAGAAGTGTTTTTTGGGGGACTGACTGGAATCCTTTTGACTCTTTTCTTATATTATATTTTCCAAGGATAGCGATGATAACACAAAGGGCGCCCAGCCCCCATTCAAAAAAAGGTGTCAGTTTCCACGATGCTCAAACCGGTAAGAGAAAAATCATACCGTCTGCTATTATTTCGTGGATATCTGCACCTTTTTGTAATTTTCTTTTTAATTTTTATTCTTTCTCAGGGTTAACAAATTGCTGGCGAAACACCTGCATCGATTCGTCTTCATTCAGTGATATTAACTCGTGTTCTGTTAATATGCCATTACCCATTTCAATGACGTACACATCAAGTTCCTTTTTACCCCAGTTCGTATAAACATCGTCAACCGTTTCATAATAAAGATCGACCCGATTTCCTTTTATCGCACCGCCTTTATCGGCAACGACCCCAAATCCATACTCCGGGATAAATAAAATGGTTCCAATAGGAAACACACTTAAATCAGCAGCCACTGTTGAATAAAGATCTCTTTTGACTTTTACCCCTGAATAAGTAATACCAAACTCAGGATGATCCGGATTTTTCCCAGTCGATTCATATCCGGCGGTATAGCCAGTCGCGACGACTTTTTTCACTGGATACTTTGACCAGTCAAATTCATTCTCAAGTTTCGCTCCTTTATTGCTTGAGGAAACTTCTGTAGCAGCCTTTACAGATTGCGATGCTGCATAAAGGGGATGATTTTTAAACGAATAGCTAATATCTCCCTGTACTTTCTCATAAATAGAAGCAGCAATTGATTTCACTTCTACTCCTGTAATAGAATGCAAAGTTGATGTTAATGCTGCAATAAACATTACTGACATTAGTATCCGTATAGAAATCATTTTTAACCTGTCCATTTTTAGCTCATTCCTCCCAAAACTATTCATTTCCTAAGAGCGATCGAATTATGCATGAATAGATGAGAAATAAATCAATGAACAAAAATAAAGAGGCTTCATCAGCCTCTTCCCCTTAAAACATTTGATATCCTCTTTTTCTTAGGGCTTTAATGGTGACCCCTGCGGCAATGGCCCCCAAAAACCCGGATGTAAGAATTAAAACATCTGCTAAAGCAAGATTGGTAATCCGGTTAAACAAATCCGAAAACGAAGGCCCTGCATTTGTGAAATATTCAATAAAACGAACCTTATCAATAATAAAAATGGCAATGATCGGATAAATGATAGCCATAATCCAAGACATTCTTAATAACATATTTAAAATGAAACCAATTCCATAGAATAAAACAAAAAATAGCAGCATGGATATAACTAAAACAACAATGTTCATCTGCATCTATGTACCCCTCCTCCTTATCCATTTAAGTGTACTGAATCGAAATTTCCCAGTCAATCTATATTCTAGCCAAGAAAAGGAAAAAAAAAATCAAATTCGCCCCGCCGAATTTGCGCCCGGACTTTTATCGAGCTTGATCGATAAAATACCGTTAAAAAATCCGAGGTATCCGCCGGAGGCGCAGGCTTTTCAGCCGGGGTTTGAACCCCCACTGAATTGAAA
>CALGSR010000370.1 GCA_937902115.1 uncultured Bacillus sp.
GACAAAAAACAATGCCGCAATTAGTGACGACTTATGTATGTCCTTTTCAACAAGTTTACCGCCAAAAGCAGCAGACATCCCAAGGACGAAAATAGCTAAACTAAATGCCCATTCCACTTCACCGACAGAACTCCCAATGTAGGAGGCAATGTCTGCCTTGAACAATGACCAACAGTACACAGTACCAATGCTGCAGTGAATGAGTAATGCCGGCAGTACAGCTCGCATCCACTTATTATTAAATTTCCCCATATTATTACTCCCTTCATTTCTATTCAACCTAAAGAAACTGGCGAATATTATCTTTAAGGATAAATATTACGTTCGATTTTTGGCTAAAAAATGGTGGTATTTTAGCTTAATTCAGGTTAAAAAAAGTCCATTTACGAAAATTAATAAAATTATTATATATCATCTCATCGATAAATAATAGTATTTATTATATTTACATAGTTATAATGGAGAAAGTCTACAATAAAAAACAGCCTAATCATATTAATTAGACTGTTTCCAAGTGAAAAAATAATCGATTCTATTTATCTTTAATCTAGTTCGCAACTTTCACCTAATAATAAAGTTGATTTTGAACATAAGAACAATAGCGTTGACGAAACAGATTATCGAGATGTATATCCACCATCAACTGTTAAGTAATTTCCAGTCATGAAAGAAGAATCATCAGAACCCAAGAATAATACTGCTTTTGCCATTTCTTCTGCTTGGCCAAGGCGTTTCATCGGAGTGGCTTCAGCTAATGCCTGTTTACTTTCTTCAGGAATAATGGGTGTATCTATGAAACCCGGACATAGTGCGTTCACACGAATATTCTGTTCTGCATATTCAACGGCAAGTGAACGTGTTAGATTGATCACCCCACCTTTTGCTGCATTATAGGCTGCTGAACCTGATGATCCAACTAAGCCAAACATGGAAGCTGTATTTACAATTGTACCGCCACCCGTTTTTAGCATTTCACGGATTGCTTCACGCGCTACTAAAAATACACCATCTAAGTCAACATTTACGGTATTACGCCATTCAGAGTACTCTAAATCATGTGAAGAGTGAACGCGGCCAATGCCTGCATTGTTAAATACAACATCGACTCTGCCAAAGGCTTCAACTGTTTGTTTAAATATATTAGCTACATCCTCTTCACTTGTAATATTCGCTTTAACAAATAGAGCTTCAGCATTAAGCGCTTTCAATTCCGCTTCAAATGCTTTTCCCTTTTCTTCATTTAAATCTACAAGTACTACTTTAGCACCTTCTGAAACAAATAATTTTGCTGTTGCTGCTCCAATACCAGATGCTCCCCCAGTAATGACAGCCACTTTATTTTGTAATTTTCCCATTTTATATTCCTCCTGTTCAATCATTGAAGTCGCTACCATAATTCAATTGAAATTCATAGAGTAATTAAAATATGTACTACTTTGTTCACAATTTAATTGTACCATTTTGTTCACAATTAACAATAGTTAAATGTCATTTAATGTAGAATTATTGAGTATTTTGTCGAAAATTGTTTACTATCAAAAGGAATGCTCCATGAAATATGATCAAAGGTGTCATCCAAACAGAAGTTACAGCCTCATACGTGATGAATCCTTTCGACAAACCTTGTCGCGGCTCGTGATAACGAAACATTTTTTAAATAGCAAATACCAATGCTCCTTTTAGGAATCTCCTCTTCTAATAATACTCTGTATAATTCTCCCCTTTTTATGTAATCCTCTGAGAACTCTTTTATCACACACGAAATACCTAAGTTTATCTTTGTGAATTCTATTAATAAATCATATGACCCGAGTTCAAATAAAGGTGAGACCTGGAAGCCCTTCTTTTTCAAAAAGCTTTCGACAAAGATTCTTGAATTTGATTTTCCTTCTAAAAATATAAGCGGCATTTTCATTAAATCCTCAAAACTAATCGGATTCTTTGCTATTTCTTTATATTTTTCTCCACACACAAAAATATCCTGAATCTCTTTACACGGTATCGCTTCAATATGCTCATCCAGTATCGGTAAATTGCATATTCCTAAGTCCGCCCTGCCGGATTTAATAAAGGCGCAGATTTCTGTTGTTGTTCCATTCAGGATATTTAATTTGATCCCCGGATATCTGAGGTGGAATTCCTCCAAATAGGGTAAAAGAAAATAGCGAGAGATTGTATCGCCAACTCCAATTCGTAATTCTCCTATCTTTAATTGTTTAAATTCCAATAATTTATCTTCTGCAATTTCAATCATTCCTAGAGCTGAGCTCACATGCTCATATAATAATTTTCCTTCACTTGTCAATTTCACGCCCTTTGATGTCCGATGGAAAAGCTGGATATCTAATTCATTCTCCAGCTTTGAAATGGATTGACTGACAGCAGATTGTGTCATATATAGTTCCTGTGCTGCTCTAGAAAAACTATTATTTCGACTGACAACATTAAAAATACGATAAAAATCCAATTTTCCAATCATATAAGCACCCCTTATGTGATATATTATTAACATTAATTTTACTAATATTATTTAAAGAGGTATAGTAGTATTGGATAAATAATTGTACGTTATTTAACAAATAATACTCTTATTTGAGGAGAGATTATATTGGAAAGAGTAGTTGGAACAGTCGTACGCGGACTTCGCGGACCCATCATTAATAACGGCGATAACATTGGAGAAATTGTCGTAAATACGGTATTAAACACAGCAAAGGTAGAAGGTTTTTCGATTGAGAATCGTGACATCGTAACGATTACAGAATCTGTTATCGCTCGCGCCCAAGGAAACTATGCAACGATTGATCATATTGCAACAGATATTAATCGTAAATTTGGCGAAGAAACCGTAGGTGTAACTTTCCCAATCCTGAGCCGCAACCGATTTGCAAACTGCTTAAGAGGGATTGCAAAAGGAACAAAGAATGTAGTCTTAATGTTAAGTTACCCATCTGATGAAGTGGGAAATCACCTGGTAGATATTGATGAGCTGGATAAGAAAGGGATTAACCCTTGGACAGATGTATTATCAGAAGCTGAATTCCGCAAGCATTTCGGCTATAAAAAACATCGATTCACAGGTGTTGACTATATTGATTATTATAAAGAATTAATCGAAGCAGAAGGAGCGGGTTGTGAAGTTATCTTCTCGAACAATCCAAAAACCATTTTAGACTTCACAAAGAATGTGTTAACTTGTGATATTCATTCACGCTTTAGGACAAAGCGGATTTTAACAAATCATGGTGCTAACATTATATATGGCCTGGATGATATTCTGAAGGAGCCAATCAATGGCAGCGGATTCAATGAGGCCTACGGCTTGCTGGGGTCCAATAAGGCAACGGAAGACAGCGTAAAGCTCTTCCCTAATGACTGTCAGCCAATCGTCGATAAAATACAAGCTAGACTTAAAGAAGAGACGGGTAAAACAGTCGAAGTAATGGTTTACGGCGACGGTGCCTTCAAAGATCCAGTCGGGAAAATTTGGGAGCTTGCCGACCCAGTTGTATCACCTGCTTATACTGCAGGACTTGACGGCACACCAAATGAAGTGAAATTAAAATATTTAGCAGATAACAACTTCTCCCACCTTCGTGGCAAAGAGCTAAAACAGGCTATTTCTGAATATATCGATAATAAAGATGAGGACCTTGTCGGCGCAGTAGAGGCGCAAGGGACTACACCGCGAAGATTAACAGACCTCATTGGCTCATTGTCGGATTTGACTTCCGGCAGCGGAGACAAAGGAACACCAATGGTCTATATTCAAGGTTACTTCGATAACTATACAAAATAAGAATCGTACAAAAGGATGTCTTTTCATGAGGGCATCCTTTTTCTCATTTTTTAAATGGTACTGCATCAAAATGAGGCTATAAAAAGGCGCATTTAATTAAGTATAACCAGCGGAAGTAATATAATCGGAAATTCTTCGCTTATACGCAGAATGGAAGCCATTTTGGGGGATATAAGGGGAGTTTTTCCGATTATGAAAGGGGAAATCCCCCATTTTCACATTTTCCGATTCAATAGGCGGAATTCTCCCGTCTATTGAAGTTACTTTTTATTAGGATTCACTAATTAAGCGGAATTTTCCCGTCTATTTATCAGATCGGGTGCTTAACCTGATCCCCCAACCGATAGGAGCGGATCCTCATAATCCCAGATGCGGGAATCAGCATCTTTTTATCGACTAGTTGAGAAAGTACTTTTTTTACAGTCTTGTCACTTAGTCTCAAATACTTCTCAACTTCTATAGGGGATATGGCTTCTCCTTTTCGAATGGCTAGCCTAAGTACTTCCTTTTCGACTATGGACAGAGATGTCAGGTCCAGTTCATCTCCCAGCCATCGGCCAATCACTTGCTGAACAATCTGTTGGCATCGACGAGGCTTCTCTTTAATTTGGTCATAAGAAAAGCGGATCACAGTCCATCCGTCAATCACTAACTGGTTTTGACGTTCCAGACTGTCGGAAAATTGCCATCTGCCTATGTCCCTAAGGTGAGGGCCATAGCCGTCGACCTCAAGGCAAATACGGATGGCGGGTCGAATATAAGCAAAATCCAAATACCTTTTGCCATCCTTGAAATCATCAACTTCATATTCTGGATGAAGGTACTGGAAATGGTAAAATAGGGGCCACCACACTTGCTTCAAAAATAGCATTTCAGCATGGTTGTGTCCTTCTTGTAAGCGCCGCAACCGTTCACCGGTTCTAGCCTGCAAGTGAGCATTCATAAAGGACGAGTATTCTTCTTCAAATCCCATAGCATCTCTTCTCCTATCCAACGGTCATGCCTTTTACGGCATCTAGCCAAAATTTAATGGCCTAACCTTAACAAATTGGGAAACCGTTCTTTCCTCAATTTCCCCTATTAAATTTCAACATGGGCAATTTAATAGCAAACATATTCGACGCGATTATTTATTCAGTTTAACTTCGGACGGATTCTTATGTGAGTGGAAAAAGTGGTTGAATGTAGCTTTCAAATGTAGACTTGCGGAGAATATTTAGAGAGAAAATTGAGGATAGAGCTATTTTTAGTTTAATACAATTCTTAAATTTATCAATATACCTTCCCAATATTTCACCAATACAATTTTCCGTTAAGAAAACTTATTATTTTCTAGCTTTCCAAGCATAACGGGTTCTGTTTTGAAGTGCAAAAAGTAAAAAAACAGGTTAAATAACTTACGAAAAAGCATGGTGATTCGTAAAGAAATTCGCCATGCTTTTACCTATATAGGAACCCAAAATCAAACATTAAAATGCTGATATAATGCGATTTAGTCACACCCGGACGTGAAACAACTAGTGTTATTTTTAAGGAAATAAGTTATTAATGTACTTACGAGATTAGGAGGAAAGATGGAATAGGTATGAGGATTCATAGGCGGAGAATTTCCGGCTACTCTATATAGGAGAGGCTTCAGAAGCAGATATAAGCGGAGATATTCCGATTAACTTCTCTAAATAAGGCAAAATCCAAAGATTTGGATAATATAAACGGAAAAACTCCCTTTATTTTAGGGGAAAATAAGTATTTCCCAACTTAAACGGAATTTAACCGTTTATTTTTCAAACACAGGGATCACTGGGATTTCTCACCCTATTTGCATTACGGTCTACTGTTTTGCACCTTTAAAGAGAACCCGTCATCTTATTCAAAATAACCCTTGAATTTTAATATGGGTTGGACTTTCAAATGTACCAATTATTTGCTAATGTTAACCCATAAATATACTAATTTAAAAAGGATCGATTGATATGAAATTCAAACCAAGCTATGCACCAGGACCAACGAACGTACGGGAGAATGTACGCTTAGCATTAGCTAAAAAGGCAAATAACACTGATTTTGATAAAGAATTCATCCACTATTACCATGAGGTTTGCCAAAAGATGGGCCGCGTCATGGGAACGACAAATGAGGTAGTGTTGCTTGCCGGAGAAGGGATTCTTGCATTGGAAGCGGCGTGTGCGAGCTTAACTGAACCGGGTGACCGTGTCCTTGTACTCGATAATGGCCTGTACGGTGAGGGCTTTAAGGATTTTGTCAGAATTTATGGCGGCGAACCGGTTGTCTTAAGCTTTGACTATCATAAGGAAATCCCTGTTGCAGAGGTGCGCAGCTATTTAGAAAAGGATCATGACTTCAAATATGCAACATTTGTTCATTGTGATACACCAACATCTATCTTAAATGATGCCAGTGAGCTTTCCCTCTTACTAAAGGAATATGGCATTCTAACCGTGGTTGATTCAGTAGCCGGTATGGTTGGTGAACCAATCGATGTCGACCAAAACCAAATTGATATTTGCTGCGGTGGTACGCAAAAGGCGATTTCAGCACCTGTTGGCTTAGCAATCGTTTCTATTAGTGAGGACGCAAAAAAAGCGATGAATGATCGTAAAACACCCATTGCTTCATTTTATGCAAACCTGCAAGTTTTCGAGGGCTATATGGAAAAGGGAATCTTACCTTATACGATGCCCGCTGGCAATATTGAGTCTTTAGATGTTGCATTGGATAATATTTTAGCAGAAGGTCAAGCAGCGGTTTATAGGCGGCATGCAAAAGTTGCAAACGCAGTAAGGAAATCTGTACAAGAATATGGACTGACATTATTCTTAGAATCTGGATACTCCAATACAGTAACTGCCATCACGATTCCAGCCGAAATAGGTGCAATACGATTACAACAACACATACAAGAAACATACAATCTATTCATCGTTACTTCTTTAGGGCAATATGAAGATGTCATCTTGCGTATTGGCCATATGGGGGAAAATGCCTTCATGGAAAAAGTTCTATCTGTATTAACTGTGATCGATAATGGCCTGCGTGATTTAGGTTTCAAAGGAAAGGGTAATCTTGGTCAACTATTCCTAGATGCCTACAAAGAGGAGAATTAAAGGTAGTTTATATTCAACCCGCTCTTCTTTAAGCAGTGGGTTGAAAGTATAGTTAGTATCAAATATAACAATCATCTGGTTAAGGATGTGTCAATATGCGTATTAATAAATATATAAGTGAGGCTGGAAAAGCATCTAGACGGGGTGCTGATAAATTAATTACCGATGGAAGAGTGACTATTAATGGGAGACGTGCAACGATAGGCAGCCAAGTTGAACCTGGGGATGACGTTCGCGTGGATGGGAATCCAATCCGAGTCGCAAGGAATAATGTTTATATTGCCTTAAATAAACCGGTAGGCATTACTAGTACAACTGAAAAGGGTGTAAAAGGGAATATTGTTGATTTAGTCAACCATCCGTTAAGAATATTTAATATTGGGCGCCTGGATAAAGATTCAGAAGGCTTAATACTTATGACGAACGATGGCGATATTGTTAATGAAATTCTGCGTTCTGAAGGCAAGCACGAGAAGGAATATATCGTTTCAGTAGACAGGCCCATTACTCCTGAATTTTTGAAGAACATGTCAGAGGGGGTCAAAATATTAGGGACAAAAACACTCCCTTGTAAAGTCGTTCAATTATCAAAGTATGATTTCCAAATCATTTTAACACAGGGGCTCAATCGTCAAATTCGCCGCATGTGTGCTGAATTTGGATATGAGGTTTACCGATTGCAAAGGATCCGGGTTATGAATATTCATTTAGGCAATCTTCCTCCCGGACAATGGAGAGATTTATCGAAAAAAGAACGGACTCAATTATTTAGAGAATTAAACTATGAGCCTAAAGAATGGTAAAAGCCCCCCATCAAAAACCTCATTTACTTATAATACGGTTCACCATGGTAATTTAAGAAGTAAAAAAATAGGCGGGAAATCAAAGATCTCTCGTCTTTTTTGTTATTTTAGCCGATTTTCCTTTATAATCTTTTCAAAGTCATTTTCTTTATTTTCAGTAATACGAATTTACTTAAATCTCTCCGTGTCCCATACTCATTTATTCAATATTTACTTTTGACTTTCCAAGGACATCTTCACCCCATAATAAAGTAAGTTCATCCCCATTTACCAAAGGACCAACCCCTTCTGGCGTACCGGTAAAAATTATATCTGCTTTTCCTAGCCCAAAATGTTTTGCACTGAAATCTATTAATGTTTGAAAATCAAAGATTAAACTTTGAATATTGCCATCTTGTACTTTCAGTCCGTTTTTTAATAATGAAAAGCTAGTCTTTTTACATGCTTCCTCCCCGGGAAAATCAATAAATTTAGTTAGAATAGCTGAATTGGGAAAGCCCTTTGCTAACAACCATGGATATCTTTTTTCCTTTAAAACATCCTGAACATCCCGCAATGTAAGGTCTATCCCTATTGCCATACCATCGACAATCTCATCAACCGTCATACCTTTTTCATATGATTTTCCGATACGAAGCACTAACTCCACTTCATAATGGATGGAACCCTGATCTCCCGGCAGACTTACTGTTTGCCCATTTGCTTCAACAACTGCATGCGTTGGCTTAGAAAACAAAAACGGAGATGTAGGAACAGGGTTATTTAATTCTTTTGCATGAGCTCTATAATTTCTTCCAACACAATAAATATTTTTAATATTCCCCATTTGGTTCACGATAACACCCCTATTAACATAGTTTTTCATCGATTAATGAAAATAGCCAAGAATGCAGTTAGAATTAATTCTGACTGCATTCTTTCCAACTAATATTAAAGTTTTAAGTAAAGTAATTTAAAAATCCTGTAATAATGACGGCGTTAAAGAAGTCCGAAATCATACCACCTATAGGAATAGCTAAGTAAGCAGCCGGTGCAACACCATATTTTCTAGTGATTGTCTGCATGTTAGCCATTGCATTTGACATGGATCCCATAGCATAACCAATGAAACCGGCTGTCTGAACTGCCGCCTCATAGTCTTTACCTAGCAAATTGAACAAAATAAAATAACTAAACACAAACATAAAGAGGACTTGGGCAATCAGAATCACAATAATAGGAACTGCAAGGTCAGCTAGCACCCAAAGTTTAAGACCCATCATTGCCATTGCAAGGAATAAAGATAGGGAAATTTCGCCACAGATTTCAATTTCCTCATTCGGATGACGGTGTCCGGACACTTCAACGATATTCCGTAAAACAGCACCCATAACCAACGCACCCATGTATGCTGGGAAAGTTATCCCAGTGGTAGCCATAATTTTTGAAAGGACTACGCCGGTACCTAAAGCAACAGCTAGTAGCATCGCAGCCATTACGAAACGGTCAACATTAGTTTTAATCATTCCGTGCTCTATCTTTTCCTTTACTCCCTCTTCTTTCGTAGCAGCTATTTCATTTTTAATTACTGCCACCTCTTGAAGATCAAGTTGATTCAAACGTCTGCGCATGATTGGTCCACCTAGTATACTGCCTGCTACCAGTCCAAAGGTTGCAGCTGCTAAGCCAACGGCAGATGCTCCTTGTACTAAATAATCCGGACCTTCCATAATCGCGCCAAATGCAGCTGCTGTACCTGGGCCACCCATCAGTGAGATGGAGCCAACCGATAAACCAAGTCTAGGGTCAATGCCAAATAAAGAGGCGATACCGCTTCCAATCCCATTTTGGAAGGTGAGTACAACAACTGATAGGAACAAGATGACTAGTATCTGTCTACCGCCTCTTTTTATGAGAGGTATGCTTGCGGAGAAACCAATTGTGGTGAAGAAAACACTCATCAATATATTTTGTAAGGTCGTGTCTAGAGTAATAACCATTGTTCCACTAGCAGCGAGCACGGTGTTTACCGATGCAAAAATCAATCCACCAATGAGTGGAGCGGGAATACAATACTTACTTAAGAACTTGCTTTTTTTTACTATCCAAGAACCTAACCAAAACATAACAGCTGCAACTCCTGCAACCTGGTACATATCTAACTGGAATTCATACATTCTCTTCCCTCCCAAATAAGCCTCGTGCTGTGTATACCTATAGTAAGCGCTATTTACCATTTCTATTAATTATCTTGTCATTTGCTGAACGAATCTCTACAATTTTTTATTAGCACTCTACTAGTTTTTCTAAAGCAATTTCAGATGTATTAACAAAATCAATGATTGAACGTAACGGAATATCAAGATTATCTGTAAGCAAACCAAGCAGTTCTTCTTGCTTTATTTCACTCAATATTGGTTTGGTAATGCGCATAAACTTTTCTGTTATCCACTCTAAATCAACGCTGTCAGAGGCCTCTCCAGGTGCAGCATAAAGTTCCGATTGCAGGACTGTGCCATTTTTAATCGTGATATGAACCCTTGCTAAACGTTTCTCTGGGAAAAGGCTATCGATTTCAGGATCAGTTACAAAATTCAGACGCTCCATTACGTGGAGTACCTGTGGATTATCCAGTGCCTCTTCCCTTACCTGCATAAATCCTAGGTCACCGTGGACCAATGCAGCAGCAATCGGGTAGGCAATATTATATTGAGCCTGATCTGTTGTTTGGGGGACTTTTTTGCTTAATTGTGCGGCAGAATCGAACGTATAAACTGTGATTTCTTTGATATCATCTGCATTGAAATCATATTCCTTCATTAAATCCAGACATGCCTTAATTGGTTGATGAGCCCAACGGCAGCATGTGTAAGGTTTAAAGTACAAATTCATAATTTCATAATTTTTACCAAGAGTCTCTAAAAGGTGACTGAACTCCGGTGTTTCTAAAAGGTTTCCATAACCAGTGCTTCCTGCTAAAGTTTCCTGTACAGCCATCGCCCCTACTAATGCACCAAAAGGGACCCCATCTTTATTCATCGATGGGTATTGCACAGAGCGCATAACAGGGGTAAGCGGTGCATGGAAGTCAGCGATCGATAAAGTATTGTTCAATTGCTCTTTACTTAAGTTATAAAGCCGTCCAACTCCGGCTGCTGTACCAAAGGCGCCATAGGTACCTGAACTATGCAGGTATCGATAATGTTCCTGCTCCGCAAGTGCCCAACGAATCGTAACCTCATAAGCAATGACCAATGTCGTAAGAAATTCCTTATATGAAATATCTTTTTCTAAGCCAGCAGCCAAAATTCCAGCAATAAAGGCAGTTCCCGGGTGGCCTTTGATCATATTGTGACCGTCGTCAATATCGAATGAATTGGAAGCATGCGACATCGCTATAGTCGCTCCAAGAAAATTAAAGGTTTTTTCACTACCAACAACAGGGATATCCCCATCTTTGCAAAGTAATTCAGCAAGTCGTACACCCGCATTAAATTGTTTACCTTTGCTCCCAAGGAGTAAGGCCATCATCAAATCGATGCTACAAACTACTGCTCGTTGCCGAATGGACTCAGGCAGGTTATCCCACTCCGTATTTAGAATATAATCCTCGAGTCTGTAATCGATTACAAATTTCATTTTCACTTCCCCTTCATATTACAATAATTTTGCAAGTGAAGGCGGTTCCAATTTTTTCAATACCACCTCCACCTGTCATTCATTAAGCTGGAAAGTTCCCGTTATTTAAATAATCAAGCAATGTTTCCTTATCCATATCTTTAATTCCAAGATATTGGAGTGAATAACCTTCTTCAAAGTAATTTTTCTTCAGCATCGCTCCTGCCAACACGATCATGGAATCGATGATTGGAGTACTAATGCCATACTGCACACCTAGCTCATGATATACTTTACAGCCAACTGGCACATCTTCTGTACAGTAACGATGATGGATACTGTTTGGACCAGAGTTAGCCTCTGTAGTTGGTTGGTCAAGTGGAAGGATCATATTGTCTTTACCATCTTTATCAAGTCCCATATATTCTTGAGCCAATACACTGCGGCGTGAGAAGAATGACTCATAAGAGTATCTTGGTAAATCAACGCCAATTCCCTCAGCTAGCTTGATTTCTTCATTATAAAATTGATATTGTACTTCGCAGATTGATGGACACAATGCATGAGCATACATGGAGTATCCAGTTTTATCAAAGTCGCCAAAAATCTTGCCCCAGTTTTCCATTGTAGAAACACCAAGTAATGTTGCCGGCACATGGATTACAGGATTAATATTGCTGAAGCCGATGTCAAGTACTGTGTCGCCTTTTATCGCACCGTCACCATACGTTACAGCGTCCATGGCAGAAAGGTATTTTGATGCTTCAATGAAATCGTCTGCATCAGTCATAGGCAATGTTGCTCCGCGTAAAGTAATGGCACGGTATTTAACTCCTACATGTGGCAACATGAAAGTGCCTACAGATTCGATTCTTGTACCATAAGGTGCACTTGACCAGCCACCAACTATTACCTTTGTCGTACATCCTGCTTCTCTCATCATTTTGCGTAATATCAATGTTCCAAAATTATCAGTAAAGATATTGATAACCTGTCCGTCTTCCAATACTGGGATTAATGATTTGAATAATGGCTCATGGCCAAAGGCAGGAATGGCGATAACGATATGTCCTGCTCCTTTTACCGCCTCTGCAATATCAGTTGTAATGACTTCGATTTTTGCAAGTCCAGAGCGTTTAAAGTTGTACAGATTTCTTTGGATCCCATCAAGTTCAATACCGGTTTTCTCCAAGTTAGCCAAACTTTTTTCAGCGAATGGTATTGCATCATACAAACGAACTTCCTGACCTGCCAACGTAGCATCAGCTGCAATCGTTTTTCCAACGGCACCTGCACCAAGCACTGCTACCGGTTTATTTTTCAAGTAATCCATCTTTCCCATCACTATCTATCTCCTTTTTGATTGTAAATTTTTTTCGATGTAATTTTTACTGAGGCTTTAGTCATTATATATCACGTAACTATGCAATCCATTTTTGACTATATATAATTTTCTGATAGTTACGTCTTATGAATTTATTGTATAATAGGATTTATCATCAGTAAAATGAATGAATTTAATAGATATCATTAAAAATTTTAATAGATAGGTGGTTGATCTTATGGAGTTTAGAAATATAATCACATTCCTAGCCGTGGCCGAACAAGGCTCCTTTACTGGGGCAGCCAATCAACTGGGGTATGTCCAATCTACAGTTACAATTCAGATTAAACAGTTGGAAAAAGAACTAGGAACAATACTTTTTGATCGTATCGGAAAAAGAGTAGAGCTCACCGCAAATGGACAGAATTTTATGCATTATGCCAATCTGCTTGTCAACATTTCAGAACAAGCGAAGCTGATTGGCAAACGACCAGATGAAATTGAGGGTCACCTTCGCATTGGTATTTTAGAATCGCTTTTGATATGGATTCTATCAGAAAAACTCCCGGAATATTATCAAGTTTTTCCGTTAATCAAGGTACTAACAAGAACTGCTCCTGCAAATGAATTGTTCCAAATGCTAAAGCAGAATGAATTGGATATGGTATATTTTCTTGGCAAGAAAATGCACAGCAATGACTTTGTTTGTGCCTGGTCGGAGCCAGTCAGAATCGTTTTTGTTTCACATCCCGACAATCCTTTTGCAAATAAAAAGAATGTCCTTTTGCAGGAGCTTGTCGAACAGCCTTTTATATTAACGGAGAATACTGGTCTGTATAGACGTACATTGGAAGAAGTCACAATGGAACAAGGTATGGCTATCCAGCCTTTATTTGTAATAGACAATACAAGTGCCATTATTAAATTGCTTAAAAAAGGGCTTGGTATTTCGTTTTTACCGGAATACGCGGTTCAGGAAAGTTTAAGCAATAACGAATTGGTTATTATTGATGTAGAAGATTGCTCAATACAATTATGGATTCAGCTGTTTTATCATAAAGATAAGTGGCTAACTCCTCAGATGGAAAGCTTTATTAAACTCTTAAAGAATAATAATTGACCAACATATGTCCAAGTTAAGCAAGAAAAATAAAACAGCCTTAGTCCGATAGAAATTCAAGTTAAGGCTGCTTCATTTTAATGTGCTTTACTATCGATCACTTGTCAAAAATTAAAAATATGATTACCTGTCAATTTAGAAGTCACCTTCTAGTGCAAAATGTAAAAATCCGGAAAGTTCACCTTGATTAATTAATATAAGGCAGAAAAACCGTACCTATTTATGGTACGGTTCATTCCGATTAATGCGAAATGCGCGATAGACCTGTTCTAATAAAATTAGACGCATGAGCTGATGGGGGAAGGTCATTTTTGAAAAGGAGAGCTTTTCATCTGCCCGTTGCAACACTTCATTGCTCAAGCCCAGTGAGCCGCCGATGATAAAGGCAATCTTGCTTTTGCCGTATGTCGCCAATTTATCCAGTGTATCAGCCAGTTCCTCTGATGACTTCATTTTCTCATCAATTGCTAGTGCAATCACGTAGGTATCCTGCGATAATTTAGAGAGAAGTTTTTCTCCTTCTTTTTGCTTGACCTGCTCCATTTCAGAAAGGCTTAATTCCTCCGGTGCCTTTTCATCAGGAATTTCAATAACCTCGACCTTCGCATAGGATGAAAGTCTTTTTAAATACTCATCTATTCCACTTTTTAAATACTTTTCCTTCAACTTACCAACTGCTATGATTGAGATATTCACAACTTATCCTCACTTTACAAACAATTTACAAACAACTTATCCACAGGAGTTATCCACATATCCACATTTTCTATCCACATCTTGTAGGGAACTAACGATCCCACACAAGATATATCGATGAATTTCGACACTATTCACATGTGGGTAACTTTCGCCTTCTAAGTTATCCACAGACTATCATACCATATAAAAAAGAACACATGAATATATTTATCCACATAGAAAAGAGGAGGACCTTTTCAGCCTTCCTCTTTGAAGCGATTAATAGGATTCGCCGCTTAATGTAAGCGTAGCTTCCTGTAATTGTCCTTCACGATAGAATCTTACATGCATTTCATCGCCAATTTTCTTCTCATTATATAGATGCTTTCTTAAGGCGATGACATCCTTAATCGGCTCTCCATCCATTTCTACAATAACATCTTCGTCTGTATAGCTGGAGATGCGGGCTGCAGATTGATTTTTGTTTCTAAATTTATTTTCCTTACTGAATTCAGATTCAA
>CALGSR010000371.1 GCA_937902115.1 uncultured Bacillus sp.
CGCCCCAATGTTGAAGCAGCATAACTCCGTCCTGAGCGAAGTGTATCATATGTATCCACTAAGAAGACACAATCTTTATGGCGCCGGGCATACTTATGAAAAGCAGTATACTCATCAATATAGGCTTGAATAAGAGAATGAGCATGCGTTCCTGATACAGGTATGCCAAAAAGCTTTCCCGCTCGCACATTGGATGTTGCACTAAAACCGCCAATGTAAGCTGCTCGGGTGCCCCAAATAGCGGCATCCATTTCCTGTGCCCTTCTTGAACCGAATTCCATTGCCGTTTCATTGCCAATAATATATTTTATTCTTGCTGCTTTAGTGGCAATCAGTGTTTGATAATTGATAATATTTAATATAGCTGTCTCAATTAATTGTGCCTCAGCCAATGTCGATTCAATTCTCATTAAGGGCTCATTCCCAAAAACAATCTCCCCTTCTGCCATCGAGCGAACGTTACCTGTAAAACGAATGTTACTTAAATAGTCAACAAAATCATCCTGATAACCTAATTCATTCTTTAAATAAGCGATATCATCTTCAGAAAACCTGAGATTTTTTAAAAATTGAATGACTCTTTCCAAACCAGCAAAAACAGCAAACCCATTTCCAAACGGCATCTTCCGAAAATACACCTCAAATACCGCTTTGCGGTTATGAACCCCATCTTCCCAATAAGTCTCCATCATATTGATCTGATATAAATCTGTATGAAGCGCCAAACTATCGTCCAAATAGCTAGTCATTATTAACCTCCTCGCCATAAAATCAGCAATAAATTGTTATGTATAAAGTTACTTTCTATCATCCATCAATGGAATTTGGATATTTCTATTATAGCTTTATTTTACCTCTTGTCTAATCCACAAAACTGTATTATCAAGCACCCTTCCTCCATAAATTTTATATGAAGAGCCACAATGATATTATTGCTTATTCTTTCCATTTCCTATATACTTTCATCAATAATTATATGAAATATTACAATACAGAAGGCATGCAAAGCCTGCATCAAGTTATGAGGTGAAAATGAGTGTTTGAATTTCTACTGGATGCTGCAAATATTCAGCCGGATTATACGCTATATATCATGTTAATGCTCGGTCTTACCGTTCAATTCATCCTGAAATGGAGGCTAGAATTTTTATTTATTAACACCATTCAACCATCTTCAGAATGTCATATCCAGGCGAAAAACCTATCCATTCAAATGAAAAAGATGTTGAACAGTTGCCCTCATATTATTTGGATTATTCGCTATACCCGTAGAAAGGAAAGTCCTGGGGAAGATCCGGACCATTATTTCCTCTTTCAATAACATAATAAAATGAAAACAGTTTATTTGGAGGAAATAATAGAATGAAAAGAATAAAGTACATTTTCCTAACTGCTTTACTTACATTTGTACCACTATTTTTATCGGCTTGTTCCAGTAATGGTGAAAAAGCAGGAGGTTTTTTCACCACGTATTTTGTTGAGCCTTTCACGGGATTGCTCATTTGGACATCCCATCTTTTTAATGATAATTACGGTCTCGGCATTATCGTCGTAACTTTGCTTGTCCGTATTATTTTATTGCCACTTATGTTAAATCAATACAAGACTCAAGCAGCAATGAAAGAAAAAATGGATCTGTTAAAACCAGAGTTGGATGAAATGCAAAAGAAAATAAAGGCAACAAAAGATCCAAAAGAACAGCAAAAACTGCAAGCCGAAATGATGGGTCTCTATTCAAAGCATGGTGTGAATCCACTGAATATGGGATGCCTGCCCTTAATTATTCAAATGCCCGTATTAATAGCCTTTTATTACGCGATCCGTGATTCAGAGGAAATTGCCAGCCATTCGTTTCTTTGGTTTAGTCTTGGAGAAACAGATATATGGATCACTGCTCTTGCTGGGATCGTCTATTATTTTCAATTTAGGGTCTCCATGTTTACGATGCCTGAACAGCAAAAGCAGCAGATGAAATTTATCGGTCTTCTCTCGCCTATTATGATCGTTTTCATTTCGTTAACGGCACCGGCTGCACTCCCGCTTTATTGGGTCGTTGGAGGTATTTTCCTTATTTTCCAAACTTATTTAGGGCGCAGATTATATCCGCCGCAAAATAAGTTAATTAATGGAGCCGAGCCGGAAAAAAGTTAATTTAAAAGCTGCCGCAAAGTTGCTGGCAGCTTTTTAATCGTACAATAGTTAACATAACTATATTATGGGAAATTTATTTATCAATGAATCCCCTAAGATGTCTAATAACACCAATCCTATTAAGGCATATTCAGCACTCACTTAGTTAAACTAACATCGTACCAATTAATAAGGAGGACTAAATATGAATTGGAAAACGTATACTGCCTTGCCTATCCTATCTGCACTTTTACTAGCTGGCTGTGGCTTGGGCAATGATGAAGCAAATGATACCGCTTTAAGAAATAACAAAGGAACAAATAACGCGCAACAGGTCCGATACTCCCCTGGAAATGATACAGGAAGTTTTATTTCTAATGATAATTTAAATTATCGTACTAACGTTGGAATGCGCGATGAGAATACCCGCCGAGGAAACCAGACAGATGGTAATCGTAATATAACAAACGTTAATAATTTAGATGATAACCACAATCGAACAAATATAACTACCAATAGAACTAACCAAAATAATGAGAGCCGTATTACAGTAGCAGATCGTGCAGCAGATAAAATTGCAGCTATGAGAGAAGTGGACCAAGCTAACGTATTTGTAACAGAGAATAATGCCTATGTAGCTGCACAATTAGAAAATAATACAAATAATAATGATACAAAAGAAATCGAAAAAAGAATTTCTGATATTGTTAAATCCACTGATAAGGATATCGCTCAGGTTTATGTATCTGTTAACCCTGATTTTTATAATCGAACAACTTCTTATGCCAATGATATTCGCAATGGAAGACCCATCGCCGGATTTGCTGAGGAGTTCAGCACCCTAATACAACGCGTATTTCCTACGAATAGATAAATAAATGAAAGCAAAGTGCCTCTCCGATTGTTTATCAGCATCGGAGAGGCACTCTTTTTATCATTCAGTGAAATATTCTTTATAAAAACCGCCCACTTTACCAGAGTTGTCAACAATAAAATAAAACTCTTCTGTTTCATTTTTCACATCGTACAATTTTTCCGGCGTTAGTACATGATTGACAATATATTTCTTCGCCTTCGTATGTACACATTTAATTTGTTTAATTGTTTTTCTTTCATGCCACTCTAAATGGATCATTTTATTACCCCCTTCACTAATTTTTACACTCATTAGTATATATAATGACCACTGTCAAGAGCAACTGCAAATTCCCTCTATAAAATTGACAATTTTAAATAAATTTAAAAATTATCTTCACAAATATTAATAAAACCCTTACAATTAAATTTATATTCTATCCTTTTCCTTGGAGGTATGCAGTATGAAGATAATGAGTAATGAACAATTAGTTGTCTCGTATCGTGATGCATTAAAGTCAAGTTCTGGTGTTGATAAGGAATGGATTCGACTGCTGCAAGGTGAAATGAAAAAAAGAGGATTAAAACCAATTAAAAATTAACAAAGAGGAGCAGAGGTGACCACCTCAATTGCTCCTCTTTTAAATTTACATCATTAAAATAAATTTCATGAAATTTTGTTTGGCTCACAAAATATCATTATATTGAATATATGGTTGTGTTTTCCCTTCCAATACAACACTTTCACAATAAATATTAGGATCGAACGGATGATCAATATGACCGTTGATTGACCACTGATGAAAAACTCCTTTACTTACAAGAACTTCAATTACACCTGCTTTTGACTGGGAAAAATTTTCTTCAGCGTTGATGTAACGATGGTGACTGTGACGGCAGCGTTCCTGCATATATCGATTCCTCCTTGAGTTTTCTATAAATAAATTATAAAATAAATGTTCTGAACATACGATGGAAATACTTTGAATTAATTTCAACAATTTCTTCCTTTTTCAAGTCTAAATCTTACGAAACTGTCTAACCCCTCAATAAGAAACAAAAAATATAACATTTTTATAAAAAGTAATTGAAACTTCTACTTTAATGTAGTAAAGTTTAGAAAATAATCATTCATTTCTTATCCAGAGAGGTTGAGGGTATGGCCCTGCGACACCTCAGCAACCATCAATGTATTAATTCATTGAAAAGGTGCTAATTCCATCAAGTGAAATTAACTTGAAAGATAAGAAGAAGAACTGCTCACTGCTAACCGTAAGGTCTTCTTCTATTGAGAAGACTTTTTTTTTATGTGGAAAATTGATTATATTTAGTTTTATAAAACAATAATGAAAATGACCATATATAATCGTATATCCAAAGCTATCTAAATCATTTATTCATAAAATTGTTGTAGAATAATCCTTTTCCTAGTACACTAATAGGAAAAATAAGCATAGCTTTACTTTAGGCTATGGATTAGCTCTTTAAAGCCTATTTTCCAAAAAGGAGTGTTCATCATTATGTACAAAACAGATACAAAGCTTGCCCAAATCGGCAATCGAAGTGAAGATCAGACTGGAACAGTCAATATACCGGTTTATTTTTCAACCGCTTATCGTCATAAAGGAATTGGTCAATCCACTGGATTTGATTACACACGAACAGGCAATCCAACAAGACAGGTTCTGGAAGAAACCATTGCTGATCTGGAGTGTGGGGATCAAGGTTTTGCCTACAGCTCCGGGATGGCGGCTATTTTCAATATCCTGTCTCTATTCCAATCCGGTGATGAATTGATTGTTTCAAAGGATTTGTACGGTGGTACTTACCGATTACTTGAAGAAGATTATCAAAAATGGGGCCTTCGCTGTCGATATACAAATACGAATGACGTAAAAAGTATCGAAAATGAAATCACCCCTCACACTAAAGCCATCTTTATTGAAACACCGACTAATCCACTTATGGAGGAAACAGATATTTCTGAAGTCGCCTGTATTGCCAAGAAACATAACTTATTGTTAATCGTTGATAACACATTTTACACTCCTATTCTGCAACAGCCAATTAAATTAGGAGCGGATATTGTCATCCATAGCGCGACCAAGTATTTAGGAGGACATAATGATGTTCTGGCTGGTTTAATTGTTGCAAAAGGAGCTGACCTAAGTGCACGGCTGGCAAGATTCCAAAACTCATCTGGTGCTGTTTTAAGCCCTTTTGATTCCTGGCTGTTAATGCGCGGGATGAAGACTTTATCATTAAGAATGGAACGACATGAGCGAAACGCGCAAGAAATTGTACAGTTCCTGCAAAATCATGATAGTATTACAGATGTTCTATACCCTGGTCGTGGCGGGATGGTTTCATTCCGAATTTTAGATGAAGCATGGGTGAATCCATTCCTGCAAAATTTAAAACTAATCAGTTTTGCCGAAAGTCTGGGAGGAGTAGAAAGCTTTATTACTTACCCGGCAACCCAAACACATGCTGATATTCCTGAAGAAGTACGAAATGAAACAGGTGTCGATAATCGTTTATTACGTTTCTCTGTAGGAATTGAAAATATCGAAGATTTAATCGACGATTTAACACAATCATTGAAAAAAACACAAGAAGGGGCGTTTATTCATGAGTAATTCCTTTACGTTTCAAACAACATTGCTTCATAATCAGCATAAAATAGATCCAACTACAGGTGCTGTGAGTGTACCCATTCAACATGCATCTACCTTTCATCAAACGGATATTGACTCATTTGGAAAATATGATTACGCTCGAAGCGGTAACCCTACCCGGGAAGCATTAGAAGAGATGATTGCCCAATTGGAAGAAGGCTCGAGAGGCTTTGCTTTTTCTTCCGGAATGGCAGCTATTTCAACTGCCTTTCTTCTGCTTTCACAAGATGATCATGTGGTCATAACGGAAGATGTTTATGGCGGCACATTCCGCATGGTATCACAGGTACTAGTACGTTTTGGAATCAGTCATACATTCGTTGACATGACTGATCTTGAAGCTGTTAAAAAGGCCATACGTCCAAATACAAAATTATTTTATGTTGAAACGCCTTCCAATCCTTTATTAAAAGTAACAGACATTAAAGCGATCAGTGAACTGGCAAAAGAACACGATGCTCTTGTATTTGTTGATAATACCTTTTTAACACCTGCTCATCAAAAACCCTTGACACTTGGTGCAGATATTGTACTGCATAGTGCAACCAAGTTCTTGTCAGGCCATAGCGATGTTGTTGCTGGACTAGCGGTTGTTAAGGATCCGGATCTAGCGCAAAAACTTTACTTTTTACAGAATTCCTTTGGGGCAATCTTAGGACCTCAAGATTCTTGGCTGGTTCTGCGTGGTTTAAAAACATTGCATGTCCGTCTTGAGCAGTCTGTAAAATCTGCTATGAAACTAGCGGAATTTTTCCAAGAGCATCCACTTGTGAAAGAAGTGTATTATCCAGGTTTGGAAAGTCATCCACATTATGATATTCAAAAAGCACAGGCGCAAACCGGCGGCGCTGTTCTTTCATTTGATTTGGCGAGTGAAGAAATTATGCGGACGTTTGTGAAAAATGTTAAAATCCCTGTCTTTGCTGTCAGTCTAGGAGCAGTTGAATCCATCCTCTCCTACCCTGCGAAAATGTCCCATGCGGCAATGCCTGAAAACGAACGGACTCAACGGGGTATTACAAACAGTCTCTTGCGTCTTTCTGTTGGATTGGAAAATCCTGATGATCTTATTCAAGATTTTTCTAATGCACTAGATGAAGCGAGGCGCTCTAACTTAATTTATGATCGAGGTTGATAGAATGAATTTTTTAGAAAGAATGAAAAATGAGATATTAATTGCTGATGGGGCAATGGGGACTCTTTTATATTCTTATGGCAAGGATACTTGCTATGAACAGCTTAATCTCTCCCAACCCGAGCAAATTGAAAATATACACAGAGCGTATTTAAACGCAGGTGCCGATGTTATTCAAACAAACACATATGCGGCTAACTATTTAAAACTGTCACGCTATGGCTTAGAAGATTCTGTTAAAGAAATTAACAAGGTCGCTGTAAGACTTGCAAAAAAAGCCGCAAAATCTTCGGGCTATATTTTAGGAAGTATGGGTGGCAACCGTGGGGTGAAACCACAATCTATTTCACTTGATGAAATAGAAAAAAGCTTCCATGAGCAATTGCACAGTTTATTATTAGAAAATGTAGATGGACTTTTACTTGAAACCTATTATGATTTGGAAGAATTAGAGACCGTCCTGGCGATTGCCCGCAAGGAGACAAATCTTCCCATCATTGCCCAAGTATCGATCCAAGAAACAGGATTTCTTCAGAACGGAACACCGGTTACGGAAGCTTTTCATCGGCTGGAGAATTTGGGAGCCGATATTGTCGGATTAAACTGCCGTCTTGGTCCGCATCATATGCTATTAGCTTTGGAACAAATCCCCATTCCTAAGAGGGCGTTTTTGTCAGCCTATCCGAATGCAGGGCTGCCTGAATACATGGATGGCATTATCCAATATGATAGCGACGCCGAATATTTTCGTAAATCCGCTCAAAGTTTCCGGAAGCAAGGTGTAAGGCTCTTGGGCGGATGCTGCGGTACAACTCCTGAACATATTCGTGCTATTGCATCTGAACTAAAAGGAACGACTCCAGTTAAGGAAAAAACAATAACTGTGAAAGAAAAAATAAGAATGGTTGAGGTAAAGGAAATCCAACGGGAATATCCCCCTCTTCAAGAATTAGTCAAAAAGCAGCCATCGGTTATTGTAGAATTGGATCCACCAAAAAAATTGGATACGACTAAATTTTTTGAGGGCGTAAAAGCGCTAAAAGCAACGGGAATTGATGCCATCACAATGGCTGACAATTCGCTTGCTTCACCAAGAATATCCAATTCTGCATTAGCCTATTAGCAAAAACAGAAATGAATATGCGCCCTCTCGTTCACCTTACATGCCGTGACCGCAATATTATCGGTCTGCAATCACATTTAATGGGACTGCATACATTAGGCTTGAATGATCTATTAGCCATTACAGGCGACCCTGCCCGTGTAGGAGACTTTCCTGGCGCATCATCTGTTTATGATGTATCTTCATTTGAACTCATTCAAATGATTAAAATGTTGAATGACGGACAATCCTATTCAGGAAAAGAACTTGGCCAAAAAACAGCCTTTTCCGTTGCAGCGGCATTCAATCCAAATGTCAGACAAATAGACAAGGCGGTTAAAAGACTTGAGAAAAAAATTGCATATGGTGCAGATTATTTTATCACACAGCCAGTCTATTCTGAGGAAAAGATTAGAAGCGTTTATGAGGAAACTAAACATCTCGATACCCCGATTTACATCGGATTAATGCCTCTAACTAGCAGTAAGAATGCTGAATTCTTACACAATGAGGTACCTGGAATAAAAATAGATGATTCGATTCGTGAATCACTTGCAGCATTAAAAGATGACCCGCAGACAGCTGCTCAAGAAGGAATAAACATTACCAAAACTTTAATCGATACTGCATCAGAGCTATTTAACGGGATCTATTTAATTACCCCTTTTATGCGATATGAAATGACCGTTGAATTATCAAACTATGCTCATGAAAAAACAGCAGAGAGAGTTAGGAGGAACCATCGTGTCAACAGCATCAATCAAGGAACTAATCAATAGAAGGATTCTCATCATGGATGGTGCCATGGGAACGATGCTGCAACAAGCCAATCTCTCAAGCACAGATTTTGGCGGTGAAGAATACGAAGGCTGTAATGAAAATCTGAATATTACACGTCCTGATGTAATTGAATCGATCCATGAACAATATCTACAGGCTGGCGCAGACATTATTGAAACCAATACATTTGGTGCAACAAAAATCGTACTTGACGACTACGATCTCGGTGTAAAAGCCTATGAAATAAATAAACTGGCTGCCCAACTAGCTAGAAAAGTAGTGGATCGTTTTTCAACACCGGAATGGCCTCGTTTTGTTGCCGGTGCAATGGGACCGACAACGAAAACATTAAGTGTTACGGGTGGAACAACTTTTGCAGAACTGAGCGACTCCTATGAGGAGCAGACAAGAGGATTGATCGATGGCGGTGCTGACCTGCTTTTACTAGAGACAAGTCAAGACATGCTTAATGTTAAAGCAGCCTTTAGTGGCATTCAGCAAGCCTTTGAGAAAACTGGCAGCACCCTCCCATTAATGATTTCTGGCACGATTGAGCCAATGGGTACTACACTTGCTGGTCAGTCGATCGAAGCATTCTATATCTCTGTCGAGCACATGAACCCAATTGCAGTTGGATTAAACTGTGCAACCGGCCCGGAATTTATGCAAGATCATATTCGTTCTTTATCAAACTTAGCTCAAACAGCTGTCAGCTGTTACCCGAATGCCGGACTTCCAGATGAGGAAGGAAATTATCACGAAACACCGGATTCATTAGCACAAAAGCTGGCTGGTTTTGCTTCTGAGGGTTGGCTGAACGTTGTTGGAGGATGTTGCGGTACGACTCCAGAGCATATTAAAGCGATCGCTGAAACAATGAAAAACTATCAGCCTAGAAACGCTGTTATCAAAGAAAATCATATGGTTTCCGGAATTGAACCATTTATCTATGATGATCCACAACTCCGCCCTATTATGGTTGGAGAACGGACAAATGTAATTGGCTCTCGTAAATTTAAACGTCTTATTGCAGAAGGAAGCTTTGAAGAAGCCGCTGAAATCGCTAGAGCTCAAGTAAAAAAAGGCGCTCATGTCATTGATCTCTGCCTCGCTGACCCAGATCGCGATGAAATGGAAGATATGGAGAACTTTATTAAGGAAGTCGTCAAAAAAGTGAAGGTCCCTCTTGTCATTGACTCAACGGATGAGAAAGTAATTGAAAAAGCCCTCACCTATTCACAAGGAAAAGCCATTATCAATTCGATGAATTTGGAAGATGGTGAAGAACGCTTCGAAGCCATTGTTCCTCTTATTCATAAGTATGGTGCAGCGGTTGTTGTTGGAACCATTGATGAGAAAGGTATGGGGGTTACAGCCGAAAAGAAACTTGAAATTGCGGAAAGATCCTATCAGTTGCTTGTCGAAAAGTACGGCATTAAACCTCAGGATATCATTTTTGATCCGCTTGTCTTCCCTGTCGGAACAGGTGATGAGCAATACATTGGTTCCGCCAAAGCCACTGTGGAAGGTATTCGATTAATTAAAGAAAAGTTTCCGGAAGTACAAACGATCCTTGGTGTAAGTAATGTATCTTTTGGTCTCCCTCCTGTCGGCCGGGAAATCTTAAATTCAGTCTACTTATATCATTGTACACAGGCCGGACTTGATTATGCGATTGTGAATACCGAGAAACTCGAACGGTTTGCTTCAATTTCAAAAGAGGAAGTAGCCATGGCAGAAAAGCTTCTCTTTGAAACAACAGATGAAGCTCTAGCTAGTTTCACTGATTTTTACCGAGATAAGAAGAAAGAAACCAAGAGTAACATACCGGACATGACGATTGAAGAACGGCTTGCCTATTATGTTGTAGAAGGAACAAAAGAAGGGTTAATTCCTGATTTAGAGTTAGCATTGCAGCAATTCCCTGCCCCTCTTGATATCATTAATGGTCCTTTAATGAACGGGATGAAGGAAGTCGGCCGTTTATTTAATGAAAACCAGTTAATCGTTGCGGAGGTACTGCAAAGTGCAGAAGTCATGAAAGCTTCAGTTGCCTTTTTGGAACCCTATATGGAGAAAAACGATTCATCAGCAGCAAAAGGAAAAATTGTGCTTGCTACCGTAAAAGGCGATGTTCATGATATTGGTAAAAATCTTGTCGATATCATTTTAAGCAATAATGGATATGACGTTATTGATCTTGGCATTAAAGTAGCTCCTGCACAATTAGTTGAAACCATTAAAAGAGAAAAGCCGGATATGGTAGGATTATCAGGTTTGCTTGTTAAATCAGCCCAGCAAATGGTCGTGACAGCACACGACATGAAGCAGGCTGGTATCGATGTTCCGATATTAGTCGGTGGTGCTGCTTTATCACGTAAGTTTACAGACACAAAAATTTCTAAAGAATATGACGGTCTTGTCCTCTATGCAAAAGATGCTATGAAAGGTTTAGAATTAGCCAACCAGGTGCAAGACCCTGATGAGCTGGAAAGCTTATGGCAAGAGAAAAAAGCAAAAGAAGAAGCTGCTCCTCTCCCTGCATATGAAAGACCAACCAGCGCTGTAGCCGCAAAAACACGGCCAAGAAGTGTGACAGAAGCCGCTGTTTTTGTCCCGCAAGATACCGAGCGCCATTTAATTAAGTCTTATTCTTTTTCACACGTCGAACCTTA
>CALGSR010000372.1 GCA_937902115.1 uncultured Bacillus sp.
ATAGATCTGGTTCAGCTGCCAGCGCTCTGGCGATGACAATCCTCTGTTTTTGACCGCCGGACAGGGCACCAATTTTTTGATCCCGTAACTCCCACATCCCTGTCATTTTTAATGCATTCTCTACTATTTCATGGTCATGATCGCGTAACCTGCGCAGCCATTTCCCTCGTTTATATCTCCCGGAACGCACTAATTCGAGCACAGTACTTGGAAAACCGGTATTAAACGAAGCAATCTGTTGCGGAACGTAGCCAATGTTCAGTGATTTTCCTGCTCCATTCAATGGGCTGATTTCAACACTCCCCTCCCACGGCTGCAACAGTCCGAGCATAATGCGGAGTATCGTGGACTTTGATGCTCCATTTGGACCTATTACGCCCGTAAATTCTCCGCTGTTGATCTGAAAAGAAACTCCGTTCAAAGCAGGCGTTTGCCCATAGCCAAATACAATATTTTTTACAGATACCAGTTCCACTATTTCCCCCCTTATTCTAAATAGGTGCATTTTCACTAATAATGCACCTTCTATTGTAATTATTGCACTAGGTATTTCTCCAGCGCCTTCAGGTTCTGCTTCATAACTTCAATATAATTCAATCCTTGCTTTTGCTCTTTCTCGCTTAACCCCTCAAGTGTATTTAGTACTTCTGTTTCTGCACCAATTTCGTCGGCAAGGGTCTGAGCAATCTTTGGAGAAGCCGTTTTTTCAAAATAGATTACCTTTATGCCATGTTCCTCAGCAAAGTGCTTAAGTTGAGCCAGCTTCGCCGGACTTGGTTCCTCAGATGGTGAGATTCCGGCAATCGAGAGCTGTGTCAAGCCATACTCCTTCGCTAAATATCCAAATGCCGCATGCTGCGTAATGAATTCCTTACTCCTTTTATCTCTCAATGTATTGCGATATAGTTCATCGAGTTCTTGTAGTTCTCCAATGTAAGTTTCACTATTACTTTCATAGGAATCCTTATTCTTTGGATCTTGTTCAGCCAGTGCAGCTTCAATCGCTTGAACTTGTTCTTGGGCGAGCACCGGGCTCAACCATATATGCGGATCTAACCGGACAGTCCCATCTTCATGCGATTCCTCTTCGTGATGTTCCCCTTCTTCACCATGATCGTGGTCAGCACCTTCTTTTTTCGATAGAGAAATTCCTTTTCCCGCTTCGATAAATACTACCTGCTCATCAGCCAAACTCTCTTGGACTTGGGAAACCCATGTTTCGAAATGTCTGCTGTTATAAACAAATACATCCGCTTTTTGAATCGCAGCCATGTCTTTCGGAGTCGGTTCCCAATCATGTGGCTCCATATTGGCCGGAATTAAAAGTTCAACCTCAGCCTTATCCTTGACAATGTTCTTTGTGAATTCATACATCGGATAAAAAGTCGTCACAATATGCAATTTCTCCTTATCCTCCGCAGCCTTGTTCGATTGTGATGACGTTGTTTCTTTATTGCCGCAGCCTGCTAAAATAAGGATAAATACCAGTAATGCAGCTATTATTAGTCTTACTCTTAAATGCCTCATTTTTTCTCCTCTTTTCTATTAAACTTTTATTCATATTAAATCGTAATAATTACGATTTACAATATGCAATGATTAATTTAACACCATTTTCCAAAAACCACAAGATTTTTTTAAAGAATCGTTCTTCTTTTCATTTTCAGCAGGGAATGAAAAGATGGATCTTGAAAAAAACAGTCCGTAAGGCTATAATCTGGAATCGACTGATGACGGAAATTTTTAAACAAAGAAGGAGGATTGCCAAGTGAAACAAGTAGAAATCTATATTCTATCTGGTTTTCTCGGTGCAGGGAAAACCACTCTGCTGCAAAAAGCATTGGAGGAAGAACAACGGAACGGAAGAGCAGCAGCGGTTGTGATGAATGAAATCGGACAGGTTTCGATCGATTCAGATGCCGTTCCGAATGATACTCCATTAAAAGAATTACTCAATGGCTGTGTCTGCTGTACCCTTTCCGGTAAGCTTGAGGTCCAGTTATCTGAGTTGTTAAATCAGTATAATTTAGATGTCATCTATATCGAAGCGACGGGAGCTGCCCATCCGGTCGAGGTGCTTGATGCCTGTTTATCACCACTGCTAGCGGAAAAGGTGAGAATTCATTCCATTATCACGCTGCTCGATGCCACGGTCTGGCTGGATCGGCAAAGGCTAAAAATACCGTTGCGTAAACTGATTACGGAGCAGGTCAAGCATGCTGATATTATTATTTTGAATAAAATTGACCGAATTTCTGAAAAACAGCTGCAAGAGATTGAAGATGAAGTGCATGCTTTGAATCCAAAGGGATTGCTGATTCCTACATCATTTGCTGACATTGACTTTCACAACATTCAAAGTGCTGAAAAAATCAAAAGAACCGAACACGAGCAAACCCATGTGTTCGATCATCTGCATATGAAGACGTACGTTCATAGCTTCTCACATCCAATTGATGAGCAATTATTTGAAAACTTCTTGAGGAATATGCCGGATACTATTTATCGAATAAAAGGTTATGTACGTTTTATCGGAAAACCCGAGACCTTTCTTTTCCAATATGCATACGGTATGCCCATGCATACTGCTTCTGGTCTAAAGATGAAAAATATTCTTGTATTTATCGGCGATGAAATAGACCATGATGGCCTGCAGAAAGCACTTACTGAATTAGAAAAAAGTAGTACAAAGACCTCACATTGATTTTACCCGGATAATCCCACTATTGCATTTAAATGGGGAGTAGTTTAGAATATTAAAATAAATCGTAATTATTCCGTTTTAATTCAACCTTGGAACTAAAACGGAATTTTTATTGCATTTTAAATCGTAACCATTACGCATTAATGGAGGTTAGAGCTATGGCAACATGGGATTTAAGCAAGACAAAACATCATGTTCTGATTTGTAATGGAAGCAGCTGTAATCGTGCCGGCGCAGAGGAGCTAACTCAAGCGATCCGCAAGGAAATCTCAGAGCGGGATGTTGATCAGATGATTCATACTACCCGCACCCGCTGCAATGGCAGATGCCATGATAAATGTGTCGTTATTCATTACCCTCTGGGCACATGGTATCGAACACTGACACCTGAAGAGGCCCCGCTATTTGTTGACTCCTTGTTAGCAAATAAAAATTATCAGGAGAAGGTCAGCCATTCTTTTCAGGAACATGGTTTTCAACGTGCCCCAGGAGTTATTGCCGGTACCCCTAAAGAAAAGGAAAAAGTAATGAAAGTTTCGAAGAAGGAAAGATTGTAAAGACATCATCATCCAGCTAAAGAATAGTAGGATGATTAAATTTGTGAGGTGGAACTATTTTGTCTATTGAAAAACCATTTCGTGTAGATTTTCATGCACACATTATTGCCCGCGATTTTCCCAATTTCGCAGAAAAATACAGTGACAGCCGCTTCCCAATTGTAAAGCACCAGCCGGATGGTAGTGCTGAAATGTATCGGAATGACAAACCGTTTCGCACGATTTTTGCAAATGCTTGGGATTCGCAAACAAGACTGGCCGAAATGGACGAGGAAGGTATAGATGTACAAGTACTCTCCCCCATTCCTGTTACGTTCACCTATTGGGCCAAGCCAAATGCCTGCTTGGAACTGTCGCAATTTCAAAATGATCATATTGCAACAGTTACAGCAGAATACCCGGATCGCTTCGTTGGTTTGGGAACAGTTCCGTTACAAGACACTGACTTAGCAATTGAGGAAATGCGTAGAGCGGTACAAGATCTGGGATTAAAGGGCATCCAGATCGGCAGCAACGTCAATGGACGGAATCTTGATGATCCTGAGATTGTGAGGTTTCTGGAAACAGCCGGAACCATGAATGTGCCCATCCTTGTTCATCCATGGGTCACAGTCGGACAGCAAAGAATGCCGCGGCATAACTTCATGTATGCCATCTGAAACTGCCCTTGCAGCAGCGAGTTTAATTTACAGCGGCATCTTGGATCGATGTCCGAATCTAAAAATCTGCTTCTCCCACGGAGGAGGTTCCCTGCCCTATGTATTACCAAGAATAGACCAGGCTTGGGAAGTATGGCCGCACAGCCGGACAACGGAACACCCGCCAAGCTATTATGCAAAAAAACTATATTTTGATACGATCGTTTACGATCCTCTCAACCTGCAATTCATGCTGAAAAAATTCGGCGCTGAACGTATGATTGTTGGTTCGGATTATCCGTTCGTGCTCCGCGAAATGCCTGCCGGGAAAGTGATTGATGATTTAGAGGGAATTTCCGCTGAAGAACGCCGTCTGATGCTGGGCGGGAATGTACTCGACTTTTTGCAGTTGGAGGAATCGAGTTTTAGAAAAACTGTGGTTAAATAATGTAGTTGCTTGTTTGACGCCTTATGTGTATGACTTGCACAGGATGCACTGACTTCGATGTTAAGCGCTTGGTATGGCGCTATTAAGTCGAAGTTCCTTTGTAAGTTCCTTTTTTCTTGGCATAAGGAACGCATACAAACCCATACACATAGGGCTAAAATAAACAATGATCATTACAGATTCTTTAAGTAAAAGACAATGTATACGGCCCGTCTAATTCCGGATGATTCATGAGACGGATTGATTTTGGCTCGCATTGGATAATGATGTAGTTCGGATCATCAGGACCGGTTAAATACTTGAGAAAGTTATCATGCCATAATCGATCCTTTAATTCTTTTTCATCTTGTATTGTCGCCGTTGCTATAATGTCTAAGTATGGTTTCGGCTTCCCGTAGCCACTGCTTTCAAAACCGAAAAGGATATGTACTTTAGGATTATTTAGTATGTCTTGCACTTTTTCTGTCTTCTTGCTGGAAATCGTATAAAGAGTCATTTCTTCATGGCGGAAAATCATATAACGGGCAAAAGGCTGGTCACCCTTCATCGTACATAGTGTCCCCACACGTTTTTCGTCTAAAATTCTTAGGATTTCCTCTTTCATCTGCTGCTGTTCCACTAGTATCCCTACTTTCACTATTTGTCCGAACATCTTTTTATTATATCAATTTAACTTTTAACATGCCCAAACGAATAATCAACAAAACCGGTCAATTGAAGCCTTCAACGGAACGAATCCGAGAAAAAATCCAACGATACCGGCTTATTATAAACACCCTATGTATTCCAACACATATCCCCATTAAACAGGAAAAAGGGGATTTCATGTCAATCTCCCTTTTCCTGCATTAATTTTGTTCTGGTGTATTGATCATAATCGCTGCAACTTGCTGCAAGCGGCCATAGAAAAATTGTCCCTCCGGAGTCTGATCCAATCCTACTTCTGCAAAAGCCTCTCCCATACAGCGCAGCCAGCACTGTGCCCGCTTCGGTGTAATTTCAAACGGAAGATGCCGCTCTCTCATAGCCGGGGGACCGAATTCATCACTATAAAGAGTAGGACCACCGAGAAATTGTGTTAAAAACATCCTTTGTTTTCGCATAATTTCACTCATATCCCCTTCAAACAACGGGCTTATATCCGGGTCATCATATACCTTTGGATAAAAAGCATGGACCAGCTGGTAAATCTTCTCCGCACCAATCTTATCATAGATTGTTCCATATTGTGGTTCACTCATTATACACTCCTCCTTAGTTTTTTAATTTTAATACATTGTTAATATTAATTATGTGATCTAGATCAATACAGGGAGTTTTTGGGTTTCGAGCTAAATGGCAAGCAAAACCTTATATAACCTCATAGTGAAATAATCCATTTTATACTTAGACTGTTGGCGGCAGATAGATATTTAGAAAGGTCAGTACTGTTAAGTTTCCAATATCGACAATAAAATGGGAGAGGATAACCCATCTTAAGCTCTTAGTCTTGAAATATGTATAGGCCCAGACGAGACCTGTGATAGATAAATAGAGATAAAGATGCCACGAGGTGCTTGCAATCGAAAACACTCCCCACATGAAGGGGTGACTAAGAACAAAGAAAATAGTCGTATAGGCAGCCCCCATCCATTTGGGCAGCCATTTTTCTGCGGCATCTAATAATAATCCTCGCCAATAAAACTCTTCAAACCAAGGATTGATAAGGGCAAACAGAAGCCAAAAAATCACTAGCAGAACCGAGTCAAAAAGCTGATAATTCATGATTAAGATAGATAGAGGGAACATCCCTAGTACGAGTGAAAGGGTAACAAATAAAGGCGATGGCTGTGGCTTTTTCAGCCAATCCTTTATGCTTTTCTTTCCTTTAAAAATAAAAATGCAGATTCCAAGTGAACTCCAATATACAATGGCGAGCGGTACCCAAGCCCACTCCCCAATAAACTTAGAAAAAGCAAAAGCTGTGATAAATCCGATAAAAATGACAATAATTGGTGATGCCAAAATCACGAGCCTGCGCTCTTTGCTCAAATCTACATTCATATTAACCGCTCCTTTATAGTTGAATAATTATACCTCGTGAACTTTGATAATATATCAAGTTTTATTTAATATTTTATTAAGAATATTCTTTTGATATACTTTCCACCAAGTTTTCCATTATTGTCCATTTTGTAAATCGGATAAACAATCTATAAAATATTAATGTAGGGTGATAATTTTCAAAATGATACATACTTGAAATCGAAGGCAAAGGAGAAGAAGAATGAACTTTTCAAATGAGAGTAACTTATCCAAAATAAGAGAAACGCTTGAAAGCCGTACAGTTGCCTTAAATGATGGTACCCATGTTTCGGCTCTTGGACAGGGAACTTGGTATATGGGTGAAAATTCCAAAGTTAAAGACCAGGAAATTAGCGCATTACGCCTTGGCATCGAGGCAGGCATGACCTTAATTGATACAGCAGAAATGTATGGAAATGGCGGTTCTGAATGCCTAGTAGGCGAGGCAATCAAAGGACTGAGGGATAAAGTGTTTCTTGTATCAAAGGTTTATCCCCACCATGCAGGTCTTAATCAGATTTCAACTGCTTGTGAAAACAGTCTAAAACGATTAGGCACCGATCACTTGGACTTATATTTGCTGCACTGGAGGGGATCAATTCCGCTCGAGGAAACGATTGAAGGGATGGAGAAGCTGAAACGGGAAGGAAAAATCCTGCGCTGGGGCGTCTCCAATTTCGATAGAGATGACATGGAGGAACTATTCAGCCTCCCTAACGGAAATCATTGCACAGTCAATCAAGTCTTATATCATCTAGGGTCTAGAGGAATTGAATTTGATCTGCTTCCATGGCAGAAGGAACATGATATGCCCATTATCGCTTACTGTCCGATTGCACAGGGCGGTTCTTCAAGAACTCAGCTATTAAATGAGCCAACGATTCATGCGATCGCACAACAATATAATGTTAAACCATTACAAATTGTTCTTGCCTGGTGTATAAGAGCAAACAACATCATTGCCATTCCAAAATCAGCACAAGAAAAGCATGTAATTGAAAATGCCCTATCCGCTTCCATTGAACTGAGACAGGAAGACCTGGAAAAACTAGATCAGATTTTTCCAAAGCCAAACAGAAAAATACCGTTGGATATTGTTTAATGGCTAGGGGGAGGGAAGTATAAAGCAAAAGCAATTTGTTCACTTTCCTTCAGTTTTTGCTAAGTTTTGTCCTTCATGGCATCGATGAAGGACATTTTTCTCGTTTTCTCCTCTATTTTGTCTTTCACCGCGCTCTTATATAGGCCGTTTTCAGCCCGCTAAGCGTTATTTCACTGTGAATCAGGATAATTCACCGTATCATTGACACATTCCGGCAATTTTTTCCATGCTAATCCTGCTAAAATATTTTCTACCGTTAATTCAGACATTTTCGTTCTTGTTTCAATCGTGGCACTTCCGATATGAGGGGTTTTTAACAGTTTCTAAAAAGGTGTTTATCTATAGACAATCAAACGAGTGTTCTGGTATAATAAAAATATGGAAAAACTATTTAGAATGAATGAGGCTGCAGAAATATTAGGAGTTAGTGTAAAAACGCTACAG